>JAEVZT010000293.1 GCA_023392115.1 Chloroflexota bacterium | reverse complement strand
CGCCTGCACTTCGAGGTCGCGCCGCTGGGCAGTCACATCGCGGATGTAGATCGCCTTCACGCGCCCCGGAAAATCCCTGACCGCGCGCAGATAGATTTCTGGATCTTTCTCGCCACTGTCGCCGATCAGGATGAAGGGGAGCTGTGGGTGTGTCTGGAGCAGTGTTTCGATCACCGCGAGCTTGTGACGCATGCCGCTCTGACGGATGAGCTTGGTCGGCGTCAATCCGAGATCGGTTAGGAAGAAAGTGCCCGGCGGAATGCCACGAACCTCAAAGAAGTCGACAAGCAGGTCATAAAGGTTCCATGGGCTGTTCGACACGTAATAGATCGGGTTGAAACCGTGCCCCACGCCCTGCTGAAGCGCATGATAGAATTCCGCCACACCGGCGAATGGCAGCCGCGTGCGAGAATTGTAGAGGAAAGTATTGCGCGCCAGCTTGATCAGGTTGATGACATCACTCTTGATCACCGTGTCGTCAAGGTCGCTGATGACGCCGAACTGCGCGGTTGACGGCGGCACGATCACCCTGCCGACGGTGCGCGCGCTCTCTTGTTCGCGGTAGTCCGGCAGTTCCAGCGGCACGTCAAACCAGATCATGTCGTCAGGCAGCGGCGAGTCAAGCTGGATTTCAAACGCATAGTAGCCTTCGTCATCCGCCTGTGCGTAGTAGGTTTGCCCGTCAAAGGTTGCGCGCACCCGCGCATGCGGCACTTCATGACTATTGAAGCGCCGGAGCATATTGACAACGTTTTGCCACATCGAGTCGCTGTCTTGCGCGCTGAGGACGCTGTACCCTTCGATGACGCGCCCCCTCAGGTACAATACACCCCGCGTCCCGTGTCCGGTATACGACAAGATTTGGACGGGCGCGACCCCCCGCCGCAGGCGCAGGCGCGTCGTCAGACCGTCGATACGGTCGTCAATGCCGCCAACAACCTGTGTGAGGGTGTTTTTCCAGTTTGCCATTGTCGAACGCCTGACTGGTAGCAATGTACATCGAAACTTATTATAGACAGCAGCAGCGAGATGTCCAACCTGCCGTCACCGTCTGCCGTTCCCGTAGCGCCGTCGCTCGCGGAAGCAGTCGTCGCAGATACGGTAGCGGTGACCGCGCGGCAGCGGCTTTCCACAGCTCACGCACAGCTTAGCGGAATCAAGCCTTCGCAGCAGCGCGCCATCAATTTCCTGCGACCATTCGCCGCGTTGAAGCCTGACCTCAGGCGCATCCGGCGCGTAGCGTTCGAATTCTGGTCGCCGCGCCAACCACAGGTAGATGTCAGCGCAAGTGACGCTCATTTCCGCCGCTTCAAGGTCATAGCTGTTAGCGATCTCCGCCGGTGGCAGCGGTGGCAGAGTCATGGGTTGGCGCGCAAGGATCGACTGCGCGCACTCATACCAGTAGGAGCGCGTATTGGTGCGCGTCGGCGCGTTGATCAACCGCATCGCCGCTGCCAAGCCGAGCTGCGCTACTTCCTGATCGGTCAACATCGCCGCCAACTCGATTCGCTCGGTCAAGTCGGCGGTACGCACCGAACGGCGGAGCGCTTCCGGGATCGACTGGAGCATCGACCATTGAAGCAGCCGTTCGGCTAGGCTGCCGGGAATCATTTCAAGGTCTTCTACGGTTGGCGCGACGTGGGCATGCGTCAGCGGTTCGGGAGGCGTGTTAAATAACCGGCGGATCAGGCGCAGGTCTTCCTTGTTCATCGCCCCGACTTCACCATAACTGCTGTAGCCGTATCGCCCGGCGCGCCCGCCGATTTGCTGCACTTCATTTGGATACAAGACGCGGCTCTGCCTGCCATCGAACTTGGCTGCCTCGTAGAAGCAAACGTGATCGGCGGGCAGATTCAAGCCCATGCCGACGGCGTCGGTCGCGACGCAGATATCGGTTTGCCCGGTCGCGAACCGTTCAGCCTGCTTGCGCCGCACTTCCGGCGGCAGATTACCGTAGACGACCGAGACGCTGCGTTTCATTCGTTCAAGCTCAGTCTTGAGCTGCAAGACTGACTGGCGTGAGAAGGCGACGAGGATCGTCTTCGACGGCAGGTCGTTCAGCGTCCAGTAACGCTCGGCGACGCGGATCGGGGTGAGCCGTTCGTGCTCAACAACCGTGATCGGCAAGCCGGCGGCGTTCGACATCTGCTCAATCAGTTCGCGCGCGAACGGCGGGCTGATTACGCGGATTTCCGGCGCTTGTGCTTCCATAAACGCGCGCGTCCACGCCCAGCCACGATCAGGATCGGCGAGCATGTGCGCTTCGTCGATGACTACGCAGCGCCCACTGTCGTTCGAATTGAACATCTCGACGGTCGCAGCCGTGATCGTCGCCCCCGGAATTGGAATATGTTCCTCACCCGTCAGCAAATTGCAGCGCACGCCGCGCTCATTTAGGCGGTCGAAGATCTCAAACGCCAGCAGGCGCAGCGGCGCGAGATACCAGCCGCTGCCCGCGTCAGCCAGCGCGTTGAGGGCATGATGCGTCTTGCCGCTGTTCGTTGGACCGACGTGTAGGAAAATGCGCTGTTGGGCGCGTCCTTCGTGCTGCCATGTCGGAAACGCGGCGAGCAGGCGTTTCCGCAGCTCGCGCCGGCGCTCGCGTTCGGCTTCGATCTGCACCTGCGTCATCTCGCGCCGCTCTCGCCTGCCCTCTTGTCGCGGTTCTACGATAGTCAGCGGCTCTGAGC
>JAEVZT010000470.1 GCA_023392115.1 Chloroflexota bacterium | reverse complement strand
TTGTCCCTCTCCCCGCTTGCGTGGGAGAGGGACGGCTTGCGGAGCAAGCAGGGTGAGGGGGTTTGTTCTTCTCGTCCATTATACTGCCTTCACCCTTCGCCCGATGGACGCGCCCGCGATGGCTGATAGGCGTTCGCCCTGCGCTATCTGCTCACCCACTTCTAAGCGCGTTTGTGTTACGTATTGAATTACCATTAGTCGAATGAGATGTGTATTGTAAGGAGACAGAGCATGAGTATTCATGTCCTTGGTTTTTCGGGCAGCCTGCGCCGGGCGTCGTACAACAGCGCCGCATTACGCGCGGCGGCTGAGTTAGTGCCCGAAGGCATGACGATGGAGACTTTCGACCTGTCCCCGATCCCGATGTATAACGAAGACCTGCGCTCAAAGGGTGTGCCTGAACCTGTACGGCACTTCCGCGAACGGATCACGGCTGCCGATGCGCTGTTGATCGCCACACCGGAGTACAACTACTCGATTCCCGGTGGACTCAAAAACGCGCTCGACTGGGCGTCGCGCCCCGACGCCAACGGCTTTCTGCCGCTAGACGGCAAACCGGTCGCGATTATGGGCGCTTCGCCGGGGAATTTCGGGACGGTGCGCGCGCAAATGCACCTGCGCCACGTGTTCGTGTATACGAACTCGCCGGTCGTCAACAAGCCGGAAGTGTTGATCTTCCAGTGTAAGAACAAGTTCGACGAGAAGCTGCGGCTGAAGGACGAAACAACGCGCGGTTTCATCCGCGATCTGCTGGTGTCGCTGGCGGAACTGACGCGCAAGGTGCAGGCGACGCCTGCCCACGTCTAAGCAAAACCGAACGCTCATTTGATTCTTATGCCGGGTAATAGACCCGGCTTTTTATTTAGCGTATGATCAGGTGCTGGGAAGTCTACATTACAGAAGGAGCATGATCATGGACGGACTGAACAACATCCTCTTTCAAGCGCACTCCGGTATCCGCTGGCTCGTCGTACTGGTGACGGTCGTCGCGCTGGTCGTCGTCATCGTCGGCTGGCTTCAGAAACGCGATTTCGAATCGTTCGCCCGCCGCTTCATGACCGTCTTCAGCAGTTTGGTCGGCTTGCAGTGGCTGGTTGGAATCATCCTGATCATCGTCATGGGAACGTATACCTCTTACCAAATTGAACATGCGGTGACGATGACGCTCGCCGTTGTCGCCGCGCACATGTATTTACCATTCAAGCGCCGCCCCGACAGCACGCGCTACGTCGTCAGCCTGATCGTGATCCTCGTCACGCTGGCGATCGTCTATGTCGGCGTCGCGCGTCTGCCGCAGGGCTGGGCTGGGTGATTTCTGGTTCACAGTTCACAGTAAACAGTTCACAGTAGGCACGACGCCCGCACTCCCACCCGACGCTAGAAGCGTCGGGCTACAAGAAAAAAAGCCCCGTGAACGGGGCTGAATAGCTGGCGCCAGCCGGCTTACCTGACCAACAGCCGGAGGCTTGAAGGCTTGTCCGGTATTCAATCACATCCTACAAGACCTCACCCCGTTTCGCTGCGCTCAACCGCCCCTCTCCATTGGGCGAGGGGCAAAAAACAACGGCATCGTGTCCCTCTCCCTGAGCGAAGCGACGAGAGGGACGGCTTGCGAAGCAAGCAGGGTGAGGTTCTACAAGCGAGAGAAGATCGAAACTCAATACCGGACAAGCCTTTTGAGCCTCCGGCGGAATTGTGGACTCTCCTCACTCCCTACTTTGCGCGTCCATCACCGCAACGGCGGTCATGGCGATCACTTCGCGCACATCATCCCCCGCTTGTAAGACGTGAATTGGCGCGCCCATGCCGAGCAGGATCGGACCGATCGTCTCCGCGCCGCCGAGCCGCGCCAGCAGCTTGTAGGCGATGTTCGCCGAGCTGAGGTCGGGGAAGACGAGCACGTTGGCGTCCTTAACGCGACTGAACGGGTAGCGCGATTCGATAATCTCCGCCATCACCGCTGTGTCCGCCTGCATCTCGCCATCGACGACAAGATCGGGGCGGCGCGCGCGCACCATCTCGACAGCGTCGCGCACCTTCTTCGATTCGGGGTGCGGCGTGCTGCCGAAGTTCGAGAACGAGAGCATGGCGACCTTCGGCTCAATGTCGAGCGTGCCCGCGAAATCTGCCGCGAGGATGGCGATCTCGCACAGCGTCTCGGCGTCGGGATCGATGTTGACGGTCGCGTCGGTGAAAAGGTACACCCGCCCCTTGACGACTACGATATAGACGCCACTGGCGGTGCGTGTGTCCGGGCGCGTGTGAAACAACTGGAGCGCCGGACGGATGACTTCGGGATACTCATAGGTCAAGCCGCTGAGGAAGGCGTCAACCTCGCCAGCGTGGAGCATCATGGGACCCACGTAGTTCCTGTCGCGCAGGAGTGAGCGGGCGCGGGCGGGAGTCACGCCGTTGCGCTGGCGCAGCGCGTGAAGCTGCTCGACATAGCGGTCGCGGAAATCGTCCGAGTAGATGTCGACGATCTCCGGCTGGAACTGCAAGCCAAGCTCCTTGATCGTCGCTTCGATTCTTTCACGCCGACCGATCAGAACCGGCGCCGCCAAGCCCTCGTCGGCGACCTGCGCCGCCGCGCGGATGATCTTGGATTCCTCGCCTTCGGCGTAGAGGACGCGCTTTTTCGCCCCGTGTTTCGCCTTGCTGACGATGCGGCTGCGCACCTGCTGACCGATGCCCTGACGGCTGATCAGTTCTTCGCGGTACGCTTCGATGTCGATTTCGCGCCGCGCCATGCCGCTTTCGATCGCCGCTTCGGCGACGGCGGGCGCGACCCACAGCAGCACGCGCGGATCGAGCGGCTTGGGGATCAAGTAGTCGCGCCCGAACTTGAGCGAATTCAGATTGTAGGCGGTCAGCACGCTGTCGGGCACGTCTTCCATCGTAAGCCGTGCCAGCGCCTGAGACGCCGCCATCTTCATCTCCTCGCTGATCTGGCGCGCGTACACGTCGAGCGCGCCGCGGAAGATGAATGGGAAGCCGAGGACGTTGTTGACCTGATTCGGGTAGTCGCTGCGTCCGGTCGCCATGATGACGTCCTTGCGCGCTTCATGCGCCACTTCGGGCATAATTTCCGGCGTCGGGTTTGCCAGCGCGAAGATCACCGGGTCGGAAGCCATCGTCTTGACCATCTCCGGCGTCAGGATGCCCGGAGCCGACAAGCCGAGGAACACGTCAGCGCCGTGCATGGCGTCCGCCAGCGTTCGCGCGTCAGTTGGAACGGCGAAGCGCTGCTTGTAAACATTCATGTTGTCGGTGCGTCCCTCGTAGATCACGCCTTTGGTGTCGACGAGCAGGATGTTTTCGCGCCTGATGCCGAGCTTCATGTAAAACTCGGCGCTGGCGATGGCGCTCGCCCCCGCGCCGGAAACGACGACCTTCAGGTCTTCCATGCGCTTGCCCGTCACCTTGACGACGTTGATCAGCGCCGCGCCGGAAATGATCGCCGTACCGTGCTGGTCGTCGTGAAAAACGGGAATGTCGAGTTCTTCTTTCAACAGCCGCTCGACTTCGAAGCATTCAGGCGCTTTGATGTCTTCAAGGTTGATGCCGCCAAACGTCGGCGCGAGCGCGCGGATGACCGTCACCATTTCCTCGACCGACTTGGCGTTGATCTCGATGTCGAATACGTCGACGTCGGCGAAGCGCTTGAATAACACGCCTTTGCCTTCCATAACGGGCTTCGACGCCAGCGCGCCGCGATTGCCCAGCCCGAGGATTGCCGTGCCGTTGGAAATGACGCCGACGAGGTTTGCCTTCGTCGTCAGCTCGTAGGCGGCAAGCGGGCGTTGATCAATTTCGAGCACAGCTTCGGCGACGCCGGGTGAGTAGGCGAGTGAGAGGTCGCGCTGCGTGGCTAGCGGCTTCGTCGGCGTAACTTCTATCTTTCCGGGACGTCCCCGCCGGTGGTAGTCAAAAACGTCTTGTTTCGTAATGCTCATCTCTAGCGTCTCCTTCAAAGCGCATTGGCACGAATCATTGTAGTGCGTGGTCAGGCGATGCGCTATCTCTGTGATAATTGTCACGAAATGAATTTTACAACTTTGGAATGTGAAACTTTTATGAATTTTATAAACTAGGCTGGCAATACGAAAAAAGTTAACTTATCATCTAGTTATCATTCGTAATTTTATAGATTCTTTGTGGGGAATCATGGACGCAGCATACTTCACAAATGAAGATCACAGCACAATCGCATCGCAGCCGAACCGAAACATGCAGGTTGTACTCGACAAAATGCTGGAGCTTCATAGGTTGCTGCACCGGCGGATGCGCGATCACAATTGGGATTTGCACCCCCATTGGGATGCGAGCAAGATGATCACGACGCGCTCGGCGGCATGTACCGATGAAACCTGCGCCATCACCCTGCCGTACCTGCGCTCGCGCGACCAGCGCCAGTTGGTCGAGCGGCTGATGGGACGCGAGGGGCAAGCGCTCGCCACCGCCGCCGACATCGACCGCCACCCCGTGATCGAACTCCGCTTAACC
>JAEVZT010000238.1 GCA_023392115.1 Chloroflexota bacterium | reverse complement strand
GCTCCGGCTTGATCCTTGTCAACGAGGGCGGCGGCAGCGACAACGCGATCGAACTCCATCTGCTGCCGGCGAATGGGCGTCAACTGCGCGGCTATCTGCCAAGAAACGGCGTCCTCTATCGTCATTTCGCCGTCGAAGGCAGCTACCTTTCGCAGTTCGATATTGAATTTGACCCCGCGTTTCGGGATGTGACGGACGAGGAACGCCGCTTTTTCCGCGACAGCGGCATGAGCGCCTACGCGCCGGTCATTGCCGAGAATGCGCTGATCGGAATTCTGGCGGTCGGCGCGAAACTCAACGACGCGCCGTTTACCGTCCGCGAGTTTGAGTTGTTGGCGACACTGGCGAGCCAGACTGGGACTGCGCTGCGGAGCGCGCGGCTTGTCGCCGACCTGCGAACGCTCAACCAAGAGACGCGCGCGCTCAACCGCAGCCTCGCCGACGCGAAAGAACAGATGGAGAAGCTTGACGCGGTCAAAACCGACTTCGTCACCATCGCCAGCCATGAACTGCGTACGCCGCTGGCGCAGATTCGCGGGTACACCGATATAGTCGACGCGCTCAACGAGCAGGGACTGCTCGATCAGGATCAAACGAGCGGCATGGTCGCCAACATTCGCAAGGCGACCGAACGCATGGAAGAGCTGATCGCCGCCATGCTCGACGTGAGCCAGATCGACGTGAACGCGATGGATTTGCATTTCACGCAAACGTCGCTTGAGAGCGTGATTCGCATGGCGATTGAGCCACTGACCGACGCGATCAAGCAGCGCAAGCTGACGCTGGCGGCGCGCGGGCTGCGCGGCTCTCCGATCATTCAGGCGGATATGAACCGGCTTGTACAGGCGTTCCGCAACGTCGTCATCAACGCGATCAAGTTCACGCCGGACGGTGGCAGGATCGACATCACGGCGCAGATCCAGCCCGCCGAGCGACCCGGCGGCAGAGATCACGTCCTCGTGACGATTCGCGATACGGGTGTCGGCATCGACAAAGATGACCTTGAACTGGTCTTCCGCAAGTTCTACCGCGCGTTTGACCCCGGTCTACACTCGACAGGATCGGTGAAGTTCATGGGGGCGGGTCCCGGACTCGGATTGACGATCGCGCAGGGCGTGATCGAGGGGCACGGCGGGAAGATTTGGGCGGAGAGCGCCGGACACAACATGCGGACGCTTCCGGGGACGAGCTTCTACATCCTGCTGCCGATCACCCCGCCTGAAGACGCCCGCCGCGTGCTCCCCTTCCAATCCCCGAACGGCATGCTGAGCGAAACAACCCCGATGGAATTTACGACAGGGCGCTGACCGCCTGCACGTCGGCATCCACGCCCGTCAGGCGGCGTAGGATAGCGTGAAAGGTAACTGGCGAGCCGCTGGTGAAATAGAGATTTTCGGCATCCGACGGCGCGAGGTCTGACGGCAGCACGCGCGCCACCTGGCGCGCGACCGCGGCACTTGGATCGATGAGGTTGACCCCTGCGATCGCTGCCAGCCTGTCCTTCAGGAATGGGAAATGCGTACACGCCAGCACGATCTGATCCGCCCCGGCATCGAGCATTGGCTGAACGGCAAGGCGAAGGACTGCCGTGCTCGCTTCATCGTCCTGTGTCCCCGCTTCGACCATCGTCACCAGTTCCGGCGCGACCTGCGTAATCACACACACGCCGTCGGCATACCGGTTAAGGACACGCCGGTACAGCTCGCCGTTGGCAGTCGCGCGCGTCGTCAGCACGCCGATCGCGCCGGTTCGCGTCGCCTCGACGGCGGGCTTCACCGCCGGTTCCATGCCGACGAACGGAATTGCCGGGTGACGCGCCCGCAGATCGAGCAGGCTGGCGGCGCTCGCCGCGTTACAGGCGAGGACAATAACACGCGCGCCGCGCTCGATCAGGAATTCGGCAATTCGTTCGACAAAGCCTGCGATCTCGTCAGGCGGACGCGTGCCATAAGGGATATGCGCTTGGTCGGCAAAATAGAGGGTGGGATAATTGGGCAGCAGGCTGTGGATTTCGCGCAGCACCGACAAGCCGCCGACGCCGGAATCGAGCACGCCGATGCGCTTAACGTCGGCGCGCGGCGCTTTCACGGGCTGCCTGCACAAATGATTCGAACAGACGGCGCATCATGGCGTCGTCGCCGTACAGGTCTTCAGGATGCCACTGCACGCTGAGGATGAAACGCTTGTCGGGCACCTCAAGCGCCTCGACTACCCCATCCGGTGAATATGCGGTCAGGGCAACGCCCGGCGCGGGTTGATCGACCGATTGGTGGTGCAGGCTGTTGACGCTCACCTGCGTCGTGCCGAGGATTGACGCAAGGCGGCTGGTCGGGTCGATCGTCACGTCGTGCAGGCGCAGCGTTCGCGGCTGATCCATCGGCGTCTCGTGCTGAAGGTCAGTCGCCACCTGTGAGGGGATATCTTGTACTAATGTCCCGCCGAAGGCGACATTCATGACCTGATGCCCGCGGCAGATTCCAAACAGCGGACGGTCGTCTTCTGCCACCCAGCGCGCAAGCGTCAGTTCGAGCGCATCGCGCGCGTCGTCGATGATTTTCGTTTCAGGGTGTCGTTCCTGCCCGTAAAAGGCGGGGTCGAGATCCGGTCCGCCGGGAAGCAGCACCGCGTCGAGGCGCTCGTAGATCTCGCGCAGAGTCGACTCGTCCAGTCCCGGGGGAACATAAACAGGCAAGCCGCCGGCATCCGCGATCGCCTGCGCGTTCAGCGCATACGCGCGATGATACAGCTTGCCTCTTTCGCCGATGACATCCGCAGCCGTGATGCCAATAAGCGGGCGCACAGGCTATCGCTTTTCCTTCAGTCGAGCAGCCTTGCCACGCAGTTCGCGCAGGTAGTAGAGCTGGGCGCGGCGCACCTTCGCCTTACGCACGACCTCGATCTTGTCGATGCGCGGGCTGCGGAGCAGGAACGTGCGCTCGACGCCGATGCCGTGCGAAGCGATACGGCGTACAGTGAAGTTGGCATCGTTGCCGCCGCGACGCAGGCGGATAACCACCCCTTGGAACACCTGCACGCGCTCGCGATCGCCTTCGACCACGCGCACGTGAACTTTCAGGGTATCGCCGGGACCAAAGCGCGGGTGATCGCGTTCAGGAGCTTGTAGAGATTGAATTAGCTCGTTCACAGCTGCCTCTCGTTATCAAAAAAAGTACGCGCGACGGCGTACAGGTGTACAAAATCAGCAGCGTATTATAGCAGAAAGAGAAGCCCTCTCACAAGGGCGATCACACGCCAAGCCGCCGCGCCACCTTGAGCAGCGCGGTGATGCTCTTGGCATCGGTAAGTTCATCACGATCGATCATTGCCAGCGCCGCGTTCAATGGGATGCGCTCGACTTCGATAAATTCGTCATCGTCCATCGCCAGCCGCGACTCGGACAGGTCAGTCGCCAGATACAGGTGGATGTACTCGGTCGTGTAACCCGGCGCGGGGTAGACTCCACCAATCGCTTCCAGCTTGCCGGGCAGGTAACCAGTTTCCTCTTGAAGTTCGCGGAAGGCGCAGGTTTCCGGTGGCTCGCCCGGCTTGAGCGTGCCCGCCGGAATCTCGAGCAGGATTTTGCCGGCGGCGAGCCTGAACTGGCGCACGAGCAGCACGTTCTGATCGGCGTCAAGGGCGACGATCGCCACCGCGCCCGGGTGTTTCACCAGCTCGCGACGCGACTCGCCGCCGTTCGGCAGGCGCACGGTCGCTACCGACAGATTGACGACGCGCCCACTGTAGATTTCTTCACGGTGCAGAATCGTTTCTTCCAAGACCTTCGCTCTCCTATAAACAGTGAAAAGGCGGGTATTACACCCGCCCTTGACCGCAAATTCTATCCAGCCTCGCCCCTTCAGGGGATGATCAACTGCTGCCCGATGTAGATCAGGTTGATGTTTGAAATCCCGTTTACCGCGGCGATCTGGTTGACCAGCACGCCCCAGCGCAGCGACAGCGCGAACAGCGTGTCGCCCTGCTGGACGATATACGTCTGCCCGCTGCCCGAACCGG
>JAEVZT010000165.1 GCA_023392115.1 Chloroflexota bacterium | reverse complement strand
CAGACGCCACCCAGCCCGCCGGATTCTCCAGCCGCGCCCACTTGTAGCCGTTATTCGACCACGTCGTCGGGCGCACGACAACCTTGTCCCCGAACTTGATGTCGCCGATGTCCGACGCGCTGGTCGTCGGCGCGGCGCGCAGGTTGACGTATAAATTCTTCACCCATGTAACGACAGCTTCATACGGTGTGCCGAGTGTTTCCGGCTTGGGGAAGGTGGTCAAGGCTTCCTGCTCCTGTTCGATCGTGTACGTGCGGTTTAACTTGATCAATTCATTGAGGACGGGGGGCGCGTCCCAGAAACCAAACCCCTTTGCTTTGCCGGCTTGATCGGCGGGCCACGTGTCGTAGCTGAACCACAGGATCGGCACGCCCTCGGCGGTGAGGTAGGGAACCCAGCGGCGGATCAGCGCGGCGTAGCTGTCGGGCGACATCTTGCCGCGCCAGCCGCAGTAAGCGTCGAAGATGCTGGCGATGTACGCGCACTCGGTCAGAATCCACGTTCCGCCGATCTCGCGCTTGAGGCTCAGCCACTCGAACGCGCCGTCGTCGTGCGCGCCGTCGCGGTAGACATGGACGCCGACGGCGTGCCCGGTCTGCCCCGCGTAGACGATATTCTGGCGGCTTTCTTCCCAGCAGTCGCGACTCTTGTTCGTGCCGAAGTTGTAGATCACCACCTTGCGCCCGATGCGCGTCGCATACTGCATCGCCTGCCGCGTCCAGCGGTGCAGATCGGTGTTTGGTGGGTCGATTTCGTTGGTCAAGTGCAAGTAAGCGGCTTGCGGCGCGGCGTCGGCGCGCGCCTGAACGAACGCTGCCGGGTCTTGCTTGAGCGGGTTGTGCGCCGGGTCGTCGCCGCTCGCCCTGTAAATCACCTGAATGCCGAGCGACGCGCACATGGCGGCGAGCGCCGGGCTGTCGTGGACGAGGACGTAAGCGGGGTTCAGATCACGGACGAATGCCATGATGTTCTCGCGCGACATGCCGAGGTCGCGGATGTTGATGCCGTTGATGCCGTTCGGGGTCATCGTGAACCGGGTTCTCTCTCGTGATGCGGAAGTGACATGCCAGCCGAAAAACGGGCAGTCGTTGTTGTCGATCATAACAGAGGTTTTGGTTAGGAGTCACAAACAATTGTCCGGTTTTTTCGCCGCCTAAACGGGTCTTTGATCTGTAAACGAATGCGATCTATGATCGAAGCAGGACTTAGGAAAGGCGGACGTACATGGCGATTCAAGTCCGGCAGGCGGAGTTGGATGATACCGGCGCGATCAGCGCGCTGTTTCGCGGTCGCATTGGCGTGTGGCAGCGGCTGACTCCGCAGGGGCGGGTCGAAGACGTTCCCTATGAGGCGCTGACGATCTACGAACGCTGGCTGCACGGCGGTGCGTGGATGAGCGTCGAAACGGGCGCGATCTTCCTCAATCACCTGCTGTCGGGCGCGGGCATCGCGCTGGTGGCACAGCGTGACCGCCGCGTGCTGGCATATGCTGAAGCGTATCACGGCGTCGAGCCGGAACCCTTTGGCAGCCTGCTGCACCTCGAACATCTGGTGCTGCACCCGGACGGCGCGGGCATGGCGCTCGAGGACGCGCTGCTGACCGAGCTGCGCGACCGGGCGCAGGCGCTGAAAGCCAGCCGCGTGACAATCAACCGCGTCAGCGGAGATATTGCCATCCCGCCGCAGTACGCGCTCAAGACCTTGAGCTGCCTGCGGCGCTACACCATTCCGGCGCGTCAGGGGCAGGTGTTTTACCGCTCGGTTGAACATCTCGACCCGAATCCGGCGCAGGTCGCCAACTGGACGATGCCGGTCGGTCGCTTCACAAGCTCGCGCCACCAGTGGGAAATGCTGATGCCGCGCACATGGGAGACACTTCCGGAGATGCGCGCGCGGCGGACGAACCGGCAGAAGTTCTCGACCGCGGGACAAGATGCGTACGTCGTCGTCGAACAGCAGCTTTTCGACCCGCGGTCGGCTTACGTTTACTGTTGGACGGCGAAGCCGCTGACCGCGCAGACCGTCACCGCGATCCGCGACTGGGCGCACCGCGAAGGCTACCGCTCGCTGATCATGGCGGTACACGACGAGACGATCCCGACGCTCGGTTCAGAAGCCGAAGCCGATGCCTACACGCAGGAAACGTGCGCGTTGATCGCGGAGTCGTAAGCGGGCGCGGCACAACTCGAAAGCACAAGCAAAGGATCACATTATGCCCGTCTACCAGCCGCGCGGCGTCGAATATGCGATCGTCTCCGGGCGCGTGTCAATCGTCACCGACGACGGGCGGAAGCTACCGGCGTACTGGTCGCACCCTGACATGGGCGGACGCTTCCCGGCGGTTGCCGTAATCCACGACTGGTGGGGTATTACCGACATCGAACGGCACATGGCGCACCTGTTCGCGCAGATGCGCTATTACGTCATCATCCCAGACCTGTTCGACGGCGCGGTCGCGCTGACGGCGCAGGACGCGCTGCGACTGGTGGAAGCCAGCGCCGCGGGCGCTTACGGCGCGATCGACGCGGCGCTGCGGGTGCTCGAAACGCATGTCCGCTGTAACGAGATGGTCGCGGCGGTCGGGTTAGGGATGGGCGGCAGCCTCGCGCTTGAGGCGGCGCTGACGCGCACCGACCTCGAAGCATCGGTCGCCTTGTACGGCTTTCCGCAAAAATATCTCGGGCGCTTCCACGAGGCGAAAGCGCCGATCCTCGCCATCTTCGCCGGCGCGGACGCTTACATCGGCGCGGGTGTGATCGCCCAATTCCGGCGCGAGCTTGGACAGTCGGTTGTCGATCACCAAATCGTCGTCATTGACGAGGCGGCGCACGGGTTCTTCAACACGCAGGCTGAGGGAGCGAGCGCGCAGGCGTGGGAGGCGGTCGTGGCGTTTCTTGAAAAGCATTTGAGAAGTTCACAGTAGACGGTTTGCAGTTGACAGTAAGGACGAGTGCCTAGGGTTCCGCTTGAATGTCGCTGAATAGTCTGGTAGATTGGGCTTCAAGGTAATGCGAATTGATAGACTGCGGCTAGCTGGGATCCGACGTTATGGCTAAGCCCATACTGATGGTGGTAGATGACGACGCCGAGTACCTGAAGGCAATCGCGCAAGACCTGACGCGGCGCTATGATGCCGACTACGAGATCAGCGTGATCGGGTCGGCACGGGATGCGCTCACTCAGTTGGACTCGTTCGTTATGGCAGGCAGGCAGGTCGCCGTGGTTCTTGCCGCGCTGCGCTTGTCGGACATGAGCGGGATTGATTTTCTTGAGCGGGCGCAGGAATCTTGCCCTCAGGCGAAACGCGTGCTAAGGGTCAGCTGGCTTGAGCTCAGCGCGTACGAATCATTTCTGCGAGCGACGACGCTTGGCATCATCATCAACTTCTACGATCCGCTGCCCGCGAATGTGCCTGACGAACGTTTTCACCACTTCCTGACGGGACTGCTCGCCGACTGGTCGGGCGAGCAGCGTAGAGGCGCGGTCTTTGTACAAATCGTCGGCGACGAATGGGCGCCGCAGTCC
>JAEVZT010000155.1 GCA_023392115.1 Chloroflexota bacterium | reverse complement strand
CACCAATTGAGACCGCCCAAACGACGAGACGACGAACAGTCAATGACGACATTCCACTCTCCTGCATGTCAATGGCTTGGATGTCGCCACATTTTACCGTAACCGGCGTTAGCGGCGCAAGTGGACGCGGGCAGTTTTCGAACATGAAGGGTGTGCTGTCCGTAATTTTTGTTATACTTCTGGGGTCAATCCAGCGTTCGGGCGCTGCAATCAGCTCGTAAACAAACCCAAGAGCGCGCATTGGTGTTATTGATAGTGTGAATCAACACGCGAAGAAGGAGAAGGGGGCACTTAGGTGGCTGATCTGTTTGATAAAGCGCGTGATTACCGGCAAGCCAAAGAGGCGATGGAACTGGGGATTTACCCTTACTTCCGGGCGCTGAGCGACACTGAAGGGGCGATCGCGCATTTTGAAGGTAAAGAAGTGATCATGATCGGCTCGAACAACTACCTCGGGCTGACGACTGATCCGCGTGTGCGCCATGCGGTCGTAGATGCCGTCGAACGTTACGGCACGAGCGTCACAGGGTCGCGTTTCCTCAACGGCACGCTCGAACTGCATCTCGAGCTTGATCGTCGTCTGGCGAAGTTCGTCGGGAAGGAAGCCGCGCTGGTGTTCCCGACCGGGTATCAGACGAATGTTGGCACGATTACGGCGCTGGTGCAGAAGGGCGACTACGTCATCATCGACAAGGATGACCACGCCAGCATCGTTGACGGCTGCCTGATGTGTCGTGGCGAAATGAAGCGCTTCCGCCACAACAGCGTTGACAGCCTTGAAGAGGTGTTGAGCAAGCTCCCGGCGGACGCAGGTAAACTTGTCGTTGTTGACGGCGTGTACAGCATGGGCGGCGACATCGCGCCGCTGCCGGAGGTTGTCGAAATCTGCAAGCGCTACAACGCGCGGATTATGGTTGATGACGCTCATGGGTTAGGCGTGACCGGCGGCGGTCGCGGCACGGCGGCGCACTTCGGGCTGACCGATCAGGTTGACCTAATTATGGGCACGTTCAGCAAGAGCTTCGCGTCGATCGGCGGGTTTATCGCCGGCGATGCGCAGGTTATCCACTACATTCAGCACCACGCGCGCTCGCTGATCTTCTCAGCAGCGCTGACGGCAGGACAGGCGGCGGCGGCGTTGGCAGCACTCGACATCATGGAAACTGAACCGCAGCACGTTGAGGCACTGTGGAGGAACGCCGAGTACATGCGCAGCGGCTTGCGCCGGCTTGGTTACAACACCGGGCGCAGCAACACGCCAATCATCCCGATTCTCATTGGCGAAGTGTTCCGCACGATTATGGCGTGGCACGCGTTGATCGAGGAAGGCGTTTACACCAATCCTGTCGTCCCACCCGGTGTACCGCCGGGCAGCAGTTTACTGCGAACGAGCTACATGGCGTCGCACCGCAAGGAGCATCTTGACAGGGCGCTGCGCGGCTTCGAAGTGGTCGGCGATCGGCTCGACCTGACTCAATTGACGAACGAGCTGTCGACGTCGGAAATCGGATAAGGCAGCTTCAGGTACTCAAGGGGCGAACCAGCGGTTCGCCCCAAAAAGCTCAGACTTGAAGGGACACGCGAGACGTGTCCCTTTTTGTTTCCACCGCTGCGCCTAGACTTCGGCTTTACTGGGCTGCTGCTCTTGCGCCTTCTCGCGCGATAACGAGAAGCGGCGGTGGATCGGGTCGAGCAGGATGTACGCGACCGGCACGACGATCAACGTCAAGAGCGTGCTGCTGAACAAACCGCCGATCACGACCGTGCCGAGTTCGGCGGCGATGATCGCGCCCTTCGACAGCCCGATCGCCAGCGGAATGAGCGCACCGATTGTCGCCAGCGCCGTCATGAGGATCGGGCGCAGACGCCGTCCACCGGCTTCGACGAGTGCGTCATGGACGGACATGTGGCGTTCGCGCCGGTTGCTCTGAACCCTGTCGATCAAGACGACGGCGTTGGTGACGACGATGCCGATCAGCATGAGTAAGCCGATCATCGCCGAAATGCCGAGGACGCGGTTAGTCAGCGCCAGCAGCACGGCAGCGCCGACCGGAGCCACGATAATGCTCAGGATGATGTCTAGCCAGTGAACGACTGAGCCAAACGTGACGATCAGGATCAGCACGACGAGCACGACGGCGATCCCCATTGCCGTGCCGAGGCTGGCAAAGCCTTCCGTCTGCATCTGCGTCTCAAAACCTTCGCTGACCGCGACTGTCTGCGGCAGGTCGGGCATCGCCAGTATCGCGCTCTTGGCGGCGCTGGTCACGCCGAGCGTGTTTTCAGTTTCTAGTTCGGCGGTGAATCGGACTGCGGACGCGCGATCGACGCGGATGTACGTCGCAGGTGCGTCAGCCGCTTCGCCGCCCGTGCCGAGCGCGCCGAAACTGCTTGCCGCGTTCGCCAGCCCTTCGACCCCGTTGAGCGTTTCGATGACGCGGTCGTTAACGGCGATCAGGTCTTCCTGCGGTCCCGACAGCACGAGCGCGAAGCCGCCGAGCCCCTGTTCGCTCAGAGACGCGCCGGACACGGTGACGTGATCCTGACCGAAGATGCGCTCGGCTGCGACACGAACTTCCTGTGTTAGCGCGTCGAGTCGGCTTTGATCCGACACGCCGATACTGATTGTGGCGATGTTCTCGCTGACGCCGCTGCTGCCGAGAATCATCGTTTCCAGCCCGCCGCCGCTGCCGATCGTCGTCTGGACGGCGGTAACGTCTTGTTGCGGCAGATCGCTTTTAATGTAGGCTTCAAACTCCCTGATCAACTCGTCGGTTTCGACCATCTTTGTCCCGGCAGGAAGCGAGACTGAGACGCCAATCTGCGGCTCGCCAAAGGCGGGGAGGAACGCCATCGGTCGGGATGCAAACAGCGCGAGACCAACCAGCAGGCTCAAGCCGGCGATGCCGAGGACGATCGCCCGGTGCGAGCCGCGCGCCAGCGACCAGCGCAGCAGCGGCAGATACAGGCGCTCAAGCCACGTATGTTCTTCTTCGGAGATCTCGCGCTGATCGAGCAGCAGGTAAGCCATCACTGGCACGACGGTGACGGCGACGATGAACGACGAGACAAGGGCGTACGTCACCGCCAAGCCGAACGGCAAGAAGAACTCGCCGATGATGCCGCCGGTCAATCCCAGTGGCAGGAAGACGACGACGGTGATGACGGTTGCGGCGAAGATGGCGACCGATACGTCGCGCGTGCCTTCGATGATCGCGCGCCGCTTGTTCTCGCCTTCCTGAACGTGACGGAAAATATTCTCAAGTACGACAATCGAGTCGTCGACAACGCGACCGATGGCGACTGTTAAGCCTGAGAGCGTCATGATGTTGAGCGTGATGCTCTCCGGGAACAGGCGCAGGATGAAGGCGACCAACGGCGAGTCAGCTGCCAGCGGTGCGAGCCAGCCGTGAATCAGCGGCGACATCCAGTTCATTGCCGCGAATGCGATCAGCACCGACAGCGGAATGCTGACGCCCGTCACGAGGGTGCAGCGCCACGCAGGGTAAGCGATGTTGCCCGGGTACAGCAGGACGACGAAACCGACAACCATGCCGATGATGAGCAGGACGCGGACGACGGTGTCGGTCATTTCGAACGCGCGGTTGAAATCGCCTCCTGCCGCGCCGAGATTGGACATGACGAGCAGCAGCAGCGCGCCGAGGAAGAGCACGATCAAGACTGCGCCGGCTATTTGACGCGGGCGTCGTGACCAAACGCCGCTGCTCAGGAACACAAGGATGACGATCCCGGCAAAGACCGCGCCCAGACCGCCTGCTCTCGCAACACCGCTGATCGATTCCTCGGTGAAGCTCGCCTGTTCAAAGGCGACGCCGACGGTGATATTCTGGTTCGCCTCGTCGATCGCGTGGAGCGCGTCCTCGACAATGTGATAGGCTTCGACGTTGTTGGCGTCGTCGGTCTTGTAGACGGTGACTGTGAGGCTTGAACTGCCATTGAGACGCGTAACAGCGGCGGTCGGCGTGAACGGTTCCGCGCCCGTCGCGATCTGTTCCTGTACCTCTGCGGGCAGCGTCGCCACCACCTCCGGCGCGAACATCGACATCGCCTCGGGGCGCAGGTCGCTGAAGAAGCCCGGCTCGCGTTCGACGATATAGGCGACCGCTTCCGGCGACAAGCTACCGATCAGGTTAGGCGCGAACGACGCGCCTTGCGCCGACGTGAACAAGCCGTTGATGAAACTGCTTGCGCCGCTGTAGAAGCGGAATAGGTCGTCAGCCGTGTCGAGTTCCGCGCCGATGAAATCGCCGATGAACTGCCAGTCGCTTGAAAGGGCAGGCGCGTTCGGATCGGCGGGCGGCACGTCGGTTGTGTAGAGCGCCGCGAGCTGTTCCGCCGCCGACGGCGCTTCGCCGCTCGCGATCGCGCGCAATTCAGCGCTCACGCCTTCGGGCAGCGCAGCGAGGGCTTCCTCGGGGATCATCGCGATCGTTTCGGGGGCGAACTTCGTCAGCACGTCGGAGGCGAGACTGCTGAAGAAGTCAGGCTCGCGCAACATGAAGAAACGAATGATTCCGGGCGTCAAACTGTCGAACAGCCGGACTTCATAACCCGCGAACTGTTCCGGCACATTCTCATTGATCGTGTTGAGGACGCGCGAAGGCTGCCCACCGCCAATGTCGACGATGTCCTGCGCGCCGGCGAGCGGCGTTTCGTCGAACTGCGGCTGGTTTGAAAGCGCGTTCCAGACGCTGTCGAGCGGCGGCGCGACGTTCGGCAGCGCCAGCACGTCGTTGGAGAATGCGTCGTAGACTTCGGCGGACAGCGCCGGAAGGAAGTCGGGATCGTGCTCGGCGATGAAGCTGATCGCGTCGGCGCTCAAGCCGCGAATCAAGCCGGCGGCGCCTCCGGGAATTGACAGGCTGGGCGCGCCCTCAGGCAGCGCATCCGGGTTGTCAAGCAGCAGCAGGAAATTGAGAAGCTGGGCGGCGTCAAGTTCGCCACCGCCGAACTGCGCGGCGAGGTCTTCGGGAAGCTGGACATCGATTAAGTCATCGGCGCTGTTGAGTTCCAGCCCGATGAACGTGCCGATCAGGCTGAAGGCGAGCGGCAGGCGCGGTCCTTCAGGGATGTCCCGCGCCGCCGGTTGGTCACCTTCGGCGGGTTCGGCTTCGGGCGTCGGGACAGAATCGCCCTCGGCTGGCGCTTCCGCAGCGGGAGCGCTGCTCGGTGCTGTACCTGCGATGCTGAACGTTGCCAGCGGCAGGTCGTCAAAGCTAAAGGTGATCAACTGCGGTGGCTGGATGCGCCACGACTGCGGCAGATCGACCGGCGCGGGATCGACTTCTTCGCCGCTGATCGCGCGGGCGAGCGCTTTGGCTGCCAGCTCGTCGCGCGTGAAGCCGTCAAGATCGGCGATAAATTCCTCTGGAATGACGGCGAAAACTTCATCCGACATGGCGACGAGCTGATCAGCTTCGAAAGCTTCAACCAGCGTCGGTTCGATAGCGAGAAGCCGCGTGACATCTTCAGGGGTCAAATCGTCGGTCTGACCGAGCGCGCCGACGATCACGCCGTTGTTGACAAAGCTGTTGAAAACCGCGCCCGTCGAGCGCGTCAGCGTCCGCAGCTCAGTCAGGTCGCGGGCATCCTTGAAGCGATCCATGTGCCAGCTTTGCGGAAGCGCGGGGACACCTTCAGGGATTTCAACCTCGACGTCGCGCAGCGTTTCAACCGCGTTCTGATCGAGCGTCGTCAGCCCTTCGACTTTCGCGGAGGCGGCAGCCCACGCTTCGGGCGTGAGCTGCAAGAGCAAACTCTCCTGTACTGTCTGTGCGGCTGCGGCAGCATCGTTCTCGCCTTCGCCGGGAAGAAGCTGACCGCCGGCGACCGTAACACTCGCCACCTGCGGGATGTTTTCAAGGATGGGCAGCACTTCGTGTTCGACCAGTTGGCGCAGCGGATTGCCGTCAAGTTCGTTCGTCTGCGCGGCGAGGTACGCCAGCACCGTTCGCACCGTGTCCGGCGAGAGGGCGTTCCAGACTTCGGGCGAAATCTGGAATAGGAAGTTGCCGTCGCTTTCGTGCAGGTAGATTAGCACGTCGGCAGGGAGGTCGGCGAGCAGTCGGCGCGCGAATGCCTGCGGTTCCTCACCATCGGCGGCTTGCAACCGTCGCGCTGGCAGCCAGACGCTGTCGATCGCCCGCGCGATCTCGGCGCGCACACGGCTTTGGTCATTGCCGAAGTCGCTTCGCGCTGTGATGACCGCGCCAAATGCCCCGGTTGTCTGCGATTCGAGGTTGACAACTTGATCGATCTCGTCAAGCGCTTCTTCAATGCGGGTCGTAATAACGTTCAGTACCTGTTCGCTCGACATCCCCGTCGCTTGAGCGAGGATGATCGTCTGGGGGAACTCAATACTCGGGATCAATTCCTGTTTCATCTGCGTGACCCCGATCACGCCGCCGATCGACACGAGCACGACGAGTGCCAGAGTCACGGCACGGAATCGAAGCGATAGCGAGGTCAATCCACTAAATAGCGATTTCATCGATTTGATTGTCCCTGTTACACGTTGTTGTTTACTGGTTTGTGACGAATATCACCAGATACTATACTCCCGCGAGGTCGAAATGCAACGTAGGATTCAATGAGAAATCGTTTATTCTGGTTGTGGACAATAGTCCACCTTCGAACACAGCGAGCACACGGACGAGCCCGATGATGAATGCCGTATCCTTCGATCAATTGTGCCGATTTCTGCCCGCCCATCGTCTGGACACGCTCACCAATCCGGACGTGATACGCGAGGCGATCCAGCACCTTAACAGCCTATATAAAGCGCTGGCATCGTTCGTGCCACTGTACATCGAACAGGAGATCGAGCGCGCGCCGGATTACCGCGCGTTAAGTCTAGGAACCTTCCTGTTCGCTGATGTGTCAGGGTTTACGGCGCTGTCAGAGCGCCTTCAGACGACCAATAGCAGCGATGGCGCTGAAGTCCTGACGCTGGTCATGAACGATTACTTCGCGGCAATGCTCGAAATCTTGGCGAAATCGGACGGACAGCTGCTGAAGTTCGCCGGCGATGCGCTGCTGGCGTTCTTCCCCGCCGCGCCCGGCGACGGCGGCGACGCTTCGAAAGCTATCCGAACGGGGCTGCGTATGCAGCGCGCGATCAAGCGTTTCCAGCCGATCAGCGATCCGCGCCTGCTCGATCTACTTGGACGTCGCCACGCGTTTGAACTGCAAATGTCGATCGGCATCGCTCGTGGACGCCTGTTTGAGGTGCTTGTCGGAAGTGCCGTCCAGCGCGACCATATCACGCAGGGAACGCTGCCGGGCAGGGCGATGCAGGCGGAAGCCGTCGGCGTGCGCGACGACGTAATCATCGATCAGGCGCTGGCAGACCTCATCGGCGGCACGTTCACGCTCCGTCCGTTGGAGCAGGGGTTTTACCAGATTGTCGACGACCTCGGCGACCGCCTGAGCGACTACGAATTCGAGATGCTGCGCCGCCGCCGACCGAAAACGGCGGCGTTGTTCGACCACGCGCCGGAAACGCTTTACGAGGCACTTCAGCAGGCATTTGACCGGGTCGAGATGGTTGCGCCATATGTCGCCCCGGCCGTGCTGCACGAACTCGTCCTCAGCGGTGACTACCATTTGCGGAGCGAGAACCGCTTCGCCACGACCCTGTTCATTCACGCGACGGGCTTTGCAGACCTGCTCGACAAATGGGGTGAAGAGCAGCTTGATCTCGTCGCGTCGCTTACAGAGCGCTATTACAACCTCGTCCAGCGGGCGATTACGACTCGCGGCGGTACGCTCACCCGTACCGACCCGTACCAGTTGGGCGTGAAGCTGCTCGGGACGTTCGGCGTGCCGGTCGCACACGTCGATGATGCTGACCGGGCAGTCGACGCGGCGCTGGAGATAAACCAACTGCTTGAGGGGTTCAACGCCGACCTGCGGGACGAACTGCCGCCATCGCTCCAGCACGACGCGCTGATCACGCAGCGGATCGGCATCACGCAGGGGCGCATCTTTGCCGGCGAAGTCGGCTGGAAAGCGCGGCGCGAATACACTGTGATGGGCGACGAGGTCAATCTGGCAGCGCGGCTGATGGCGCATGCGCAGCCCAGAGAAATTCTGATTAATCGGCAGGTGTATGACCGCGTCAAGCGATCGTTCAAAGTGACCAAGCAAGCGCCGGTACAC
>JAEVZT010000117.1 GCA_023392115.1 Chloroflexota bacterium | reverse complement strand
AAGCCGTCGAACGACATGATGTCACCACCGCCGCCGACGCCGAGGTCAAGGACGTACTGCTGGCGCAGATCTTCGCCGCTCGTGCTCAGGAACTCGATCACGTTCACGTCGACCGGCGTCCCCTGCTCCGCCATCATCGCTTCAAAGGCGGGTTCGACAATTTCTGTCAGCCATTGGAACTGCGGACCGGCAGTCACGCCGACGATCGTCAGTTCCACCGGGTCATCCTGCGCGTTGATGGCGCTGACGGAAACCAGCATCAACGCTGCGATGACAAGTGCGAGAACCCTTCTCTTGAGAATCATTGTGTCACTCCGTAAGTGAAAACAAATACTCTGGTAGCAGCTTCGGCGCGCGCCTGCCGCTGCTGCGGAAAAGAAGTGAGGGCTTCTCCCCCTCGCAAAAACGTTATTCCTCTATTTGGCGCGTTGAAGCGCGGACGATCAAGGTCGTCGGCAGTAGCGTGATAATCTCTCCTTTCGATTCACCGTCAAGAAGTGCCAACATGCGCCGCGCCGCTTCCGCTCCCATCAGCGCGCCGTCCTGAGCGACCGTCGTCAGCGGCGGCGTGCTGTACTCGGTGATTTCGAGGTTGTCGAAACCGACAATCGACAGGTCGCGCGGCACGTCAAGACCCACACGCGCGGCGGCGCGAAGCGCCTTGAGCGCCATCCAGTCGTTGACCGCGAAGATCGCCGTCGGTCGGTCGCGGCGTGCGAGCATGTCCGTCAGGGGTTCGAGTTCCGACTGGTCATCCTGCATGTAGGCTTCGTAGGAACTCATTTCGGTGCTTGCCCCGAGCAGCAGCGGCGGTAACGGGGTGATGTTCGCCGCTTGGAGGCAGTCGGTGTAGGCGCGGAATCGCTCGGCAACCGGGTGTAAATCGAGATGCGGGCGCGCTAAAAAGAGGATACGCCGGTGTCCCTGCTCGAGCAGGTGGCGGACGGCGTCGCCTCCTCCAGCGTAGTTGTTGCTCATGACGCACGGGAGCTTCAAGTCGTTGACCGGACGATCCATCAGCACGATTGGCGTCTTACCTTCCAAGCGCGCCAGCGCACGGTCGGCGGTCGAACTGCGCGTCGGAACGAGGATCACGCCCTTCACGCCGTCGCTGCTCATCTTGTGCAGCAGGCGATCTTCTTCGTCGAGATGCCGGTCAGTGTGGGCGAAAACAAGCTGGCAGTGATGCTTGCGCAAGACGCGTTCAGCGCCGCTCAGCATCTGCATGGCGAAGATGCTGCGGTATTCCGGGATCATAAAGCCGACGGCGACACGCGTGTTCTCACTGTCGCGCCGATCGGCAATGTACGTACCCTTTCCCGGAATACGGTAGAGCAAGCCTTCTTCCTGCGCGATTTGCCACGCTTTCTGGACGGTCGCTCGGCTAATGCCCAGCCCCTCGACAAGTTCCCACTCGCCCGGCACGCGGTCATGCGGCTTGAAAACCCCCGTCATTATGCGGTGACGAAGCTCGTCAAGAAGCTGAACGTGAAGCGGAAGTGAACTCGTCTTCGAAATCTGGAAGTCGACCATGTTCGCAACCTGTCCGTACAAGTACGAGCATATCACCGATTTTATTAAAGGACAACCAGACACAATGACAGTTGGTGAGATCTTGCGCCGTTCAGGCTGTGTTTTCGCGCCCCGATGTGCTATTCTGCGGCTTCAAAAACACTGAGGAGTTGTGATGTTCATTGTTACAGACACGGCGGCGGATCTTTCGCCGCAGGAAGTCGCGGAATGGGGTGTCCACGTTATTCCACTGCTAATTCAGTTTCCCGATGGCGAAGTTTCATCCTCCGAAATTACGCCCGACGCTTTCTATGACCGCCTGCGCTCGATGGTTCCCACCGTCCCGACGACGTCGCAGCCTTCGCCCGAGAAGTTCATGACAATCTACAAACAGGCACGCGAAGCGGGCGAGGAAGCCCTGTCGATCCACATTTCGTCGGGGTTGAGCGGCACTTATAACGCGGCGGCGCTTGCCGCGCGTCAGGTCGATGAGGCGCACGTCACCGTCTGGGACAGCCAGACGCTGTCGCCCGGTCTGCGCTTTCAGGTTTGGGCGGCGGTGATGGCGGCGCGCGCCGGATGGTCGAAAGACCGGATCGTCGAACGCCTGACGGCGATCCGCGCGGCGACCGAAGCTGTGTTCACCCTCGACACGCTCGATTATCTGGCGCGCGGCGGTCGCATCGGACGGGTACAGGCGCTCGCCGGCTCAATCTTGCACATCAAGCCGGTGATCAAGGTCGACAAGCACGACGGCAAGTACGGCACAATCGGACGCGGGCGCACGATCGACCAGAGCATCAAGTCGATTGTCAACTACCTCAACGGCGTTTATGGATCACAGCCAGTCTGGGCAACGGTGATTCACGGTCAGTTCGCGGAGAAGGCGGAAACACTTACCGCGGCGCTGCAAGCGCAGTTGAACATCGGTAAAATGGACTCGCTGCGAATTTCACCGGCGCTCGGCGTCCATACCGGACCCGGAGTGGTCGGCGTCGGCATGATGCCGCTCCACTTGATTGAGGACTTGCAGACGGCGTAGCGCTATCTTGTAGGCGCGTCCTACCGTAAGGGGATAGGAAATGGCGGCACCGCGACCTGACCACAAAACGAGACTGCTGCGCCGCCTAGACGAGATCGCCCAGTCGCTTGAGGCAAGCGGGCAGGCGCTGGCGCTGCTCGCGCTCGGCTCCGTGGGTCGCGAACTGGAGCGTCTCGACGCGTACTCCGACCTCGATTACTTTGCGATTGTCAAGCCGGGGAGCAAGCAGGTGTTTCTCGACGATACAGCGTGGCTCAGCCGCCCCTGCCCTGTCGTCTACCTGTTTCGCAATACGGTGGACGGTTATAAGTACCTCTACGAAGATGGCATCTTTTGTGAGATGGCGCTTTTCGAGCCGCACGAACTGGCGCAGATCCCGTTCGCGCCCGGTCGCGTCGTCTGGAAGGTGCCGGACTTCGATGAGTCAGTCCTCGAACCGAAGCCGGTAACAGCGGAACAGCATTCAGCGGACTGGTACATCAACGAGGCGCTGACAAACCTCTACGTTGGGCTGTCGCGCTTCCACCGGGGCGAGAAACTGGCAGCGCAGCGCCTAATACAGCAGCACGCTGTCAACCATCTCCTTGCACTCCATGCGCAAACGGCGAACGCGCAGTCTGGACTTCCGGACACGTTCGCCGTCGAGCGTCGTTATGAACAGCGCTTTCCCGACTTCGCACACCATTTGGCGCAGTTCGTTCAGGGCTATGAGCGCACACCACAGTCTGCCCGCGCAATCCTCAACTACCTCGAGGCACACTACCCTATCAATCCGGCGATCAAGGCGGTGATACAGACTCTGCTAGACGGCAAGACGCCTGCTTGATCAACAAGCCGCGCCTCAGGACTGATTCGTCGCCTCGTACAACGCGATGCCTTCCGGCGTAATGTGAACTTGATTTTCAGAGGACTTTCCCACCCACTGCGCTAATGGAGGATGGTGGTGGATCAGCATGTTGATCGTAGAGTCCAAGCCGACGTAGCGCGCCGGGCATGAAGGTTTGTCGCGGAACTTGTACAGTATGCCGAGTGCAATCCAGCCTAGATATTTGAGGCGTTCAGTCTCTGGCATCGTCATATTCCTCTCAATACGCCGGTCAACAACAGGTTTATGCAGTGACGGACGCGCGGGCAAAAAGCAGCGGCGGCGGGGGTCGAGGCAGACGACGAACGCTGATCCCCGTATCCGAGTGCGGGGATCAGCAGGGTCATACGTTAGTAACCCCGGTAGCCGGGATTCACTTCGTCAAAGCGCTCGCGGCGCATATTGCCAAGCTCAGTTTCGAACGCGTGGAGAGATTCCGCAAGCGGCTCGTTCTGGAGCTTCGCCTTGCGCAGCAGCGCCAGCAGATCCCTGCTCAGTCGTTCCATTTCATTCAAATCTTTACGGGAGACGGTTTCGAGGTTCATCGCACACGCACTTTCTCTAGCTGCTCGAGTGATAGCTCTGCCGGTCGCCTGAAGCGTTAGCGAGCGTCGATTTTCAAACGATCCTCACACCTCTTTATGCGCGAACTCGCCATTTTCTGAAGGCGAGTAGAAGGAGATGTACCCGTTTGCGTCAGGCATAAAAAAAGCACCCGGGGCGGGTGATTTCGGTCGGCACAGGGCTTTTGATCCCACGAGTTACCCACATCACAGTACAACAGCCCACATCATTATTCTATCACAATATCGTTGTTTTTGAAAGCCCCGAAGCAGCGCGCTCGACACCGGGCAGCATGTCGTGAAGAACGTAAGGCGTTAATTCTCCACCTGAAGAGTTGGCGAAATTTATACAGAATTCATGAATTTCTGCGCGACATCAGCCATATCCTCAACGTTTTAACAATCAAATAGAAAATGGGTGCCATAGAGGGTTGCAATGAAGCCGTCAGTTGGTCGTGTCTCGCAGTTCGAACAAGGGCAGAGCCTCGTCGAATTCGCGGTTGGACTTGTTGTCATTCTTGTGATTTTGTGCGGGCTGCTCGACTTGGGGCGCGCCTATTTCATTTACGTCGCGCTGGAAGACGGAGCAGGCGAAGCAGCGCTTTACCTGTCGATCAACCCCGAATGCCGATATGAGAGCGACGGTATACACTGCGCCAACCCTAACAATGCGGAGTTTCGCGCGCGGAATGCCGGCGGACTACAAGTCGACTGGTCACACGCCAGCATCACCATTGATCGCCCTGCCCTCGGCGTCGGCGAGCCGGTCAGCGTGACAGTCGAGTACCCATTCCCGCTTGTGACGCCGCTTATTCCACGTATCGTCGGCGGGGATTTTATTACCCTCACCGCGAAAGCCAGCCAAGTGACGATCCGCGAGTGACGTGAGGGAGATCCTATGCATAGCAA
>JAEVZT010000091.1 GCA_023392115.1 Chloroflexota bacterium | reverse complement strand
GAACTGCTGTGGGGGGCAATGCCGACCGGGAAATGGGATTTCTCGACCAACGGCATTTACTGGATGGGCAAGGCGGGCATTCCGAGCATCGGCTTTGGTCCCGGCGACGAAATCCACGCGCACACGGTGATCGATCAAGTGTCGCTAGATGACGTTGTCCGCGCGACCGAATGGTACGCGCTGCTGCCGGGGCTCTTGAAGTAATACATCCGCCACAACAGGCGTATAATGGCAATACATTACTCTAATTTCGAGGAGCTGTAACAACATGCAGACCGACCTGCGCGGGCGCGACTGTATCGCCCCGGAACTGAACTGGACGAAAGACGAAATTGAAACGCTGCTCGACGTGGCGTGGGACTTGAAGCGCAAGCGCGCCGTCGGCGAGTCGCACGCGCTCCTGCGCGACAAGGTGCTCGGCTTGCTGTTCTTCTTCACCAGCACGCGCACTCGCGCCAGCTTCGAGTCAGGCATGGCGCAGTTGGGCGGTCACGCCATGTTCATCGACAGTGAGACGACGCAGATCAGCCACGGCGACACGGCGAAAGAGATCGGCGAGATCATCGGGCGCTACACCGACGGCATCGCGATCCGCCAGTGCGACTGGAAGTTCGGCAACAAGTACATCAACGAAGTCGCCGACGCCAGCCGCGTGCCGGTGCTGAATATGCAGGACGATATCTTCCACCCGTTCCAGATTCTCGCCGACCTGATGACGATTCAGGAGAAGTTCGGGCGCGACCTGCGCGGCAAGACGATCAACGTCAGTTGGGCGTACGCGTCGAGCTACCAGAAGCCGCTTTCCGTCCCGCAAAGCCTGATCCTGATGATGACGCGCTTCGGCATGAACGTCCGCATGACCGCGCCGCCCGAGTTCGGCTTGATGCCGGACATTGTCGACCAGTCGGCGGAAAACGCGCGCAAAAGCGGCGGCTCGTTCGAAATCCTCGACGACTTCGACGCCGGTTTCAGGGATGCCGACATTGTCTATCCCAAGAGCTGGGGCTGCTGGATGACGACCGAGGATAAGGACGAGTCGAAGAAGAGCGGCGGCAAGTACACCGACTGGATCACCGACGCGCGGCGCATGAGCCTTGCCAAGGATCACTGCGTTTACATGCACTGCCTGCCCGCCGACCGCAACATCGAAGTCACCGACGAGGTGATCGACGGACCACAGAGCATCGTCTACGACGAAGCCGAGAATCGCCTGCACGTACAGAAGGCGGCGATGGCGCTGACGATGCGGTAAGCAGTAAGCTACGCAGCACACGTTTGGATCATTAGCCGTTAGCTCACGACTGGGCTAGCGGCTTTTGACTTATAATGGCGGTAGTGTGGAAATTGGACGCCGCGCACAGCAAAGTACTTACTGAATGAATAGAAAGGTCTTTCATGGCGTACTCAATGGTCGATGCTGCTTACAGACTGCTCCAAGAGAACGGTACACCGCAACATTACCGCCAACTAGTCCGTGAAGCCCTTAAGCGGGGTTGGATCATCACAAAGGGGTTAACTCCAGAAGCCTCGTTGGTCGCTGCGATTTCGCGTGAGAATGCGAAACGGAAGGCAAGCGGTGAGACGCCCCGTTTCGACGTTTCAGGTAGCGGGATGTACGGACTTGCTGAATGGAAGCGCGATATCCAGCAAAATGCTGTGGAAAAGCTAAACCACTCAACACGCGTTGCCCTCCGTGGACGCATTTCACAATTACTGCCGAAACAATTCGAAAAGCTGGTTGAGAGAGTTCTTCTTACACTAGAATTCGATCCAGATACCGTGAGAGTGAAGGGGCAACCCGGCGATCGCGGAATCGATGTTGTGGGGGAGATGGAGCATGACCTGATGCGTGTGACCGTTGCGATTCAGGTGAAAAAAGTAGGCAATAAGATAGGGTCTAAAGAGATTCGGAATCTTCGCGGTTCACTCGAACCGCATCAGCGCGGTATCTTTATTACCACGAGTGACTTCACAAAAAGCGCAATAGAGGAAGCTAGAGCGCCGGGAAAGACCCCAATAAGCCTTATGAATGGAGAAGAGCTGCTCAGATTAATGTTCACACACCAGATCGGAGTAGCACAGTCGAAAGACCCCGTTTTCGTCCTTAACAACGAATTCTGGAATGAACTCTCGAACGGCGCGACACTTGCTTCGTCTCTTCAGGAAGTGCAAGCGCAACAAAACACGCTCGAATATCCGATTGCAATCTTTGTGGAACACAAGGGCAAACGTATCAACGCTACCCTAAGTGAATCACATCAGGTCACCGTTAATGACAAGACTTATAAATCCGTTTCTGCGGCGGCGATGGCTGTCACGGGGTGGAAAAGCTGTAACGGCTGGCGATTCTGGTCGTTTGTCGATCCGGCGGACAACTGCGAGTATCCGCTGGATGTGTTGAGGAAATCGAACGCATAGCGGTGGTGTTGTGTATCGTTAGCGGACGTGAGATATTGCGCCCCTACAAAGATGTTATACAACTGCTGGCTGGTGTGCGTAATTTCCTGCCTGACTTTTTGTAATGGAACGGATGTTATGCTTCGACAACCAACTACCCGACTTATACAGCGCCTTCGATTGGATAATCCGGCAGTACGCACGGCGTTGCAGGAGTTCTGCGAAATACATCATATTCTCAGCCTGTCTGTGTTTGGCTCTGTTCTGCGCGATGATTTCCGCGAAGGTGGAGATGATCCGAGCGATGTTGATGTGCTGGTTGAACTTGACCCCAACCATATTCCCGGATGGGAGTACTATAGCTGGGGCGACGAACTAACAGAGCTTTGGGGTCGCAAGACTGAAGTGATGACTTCAGAAGAACTAAGCAGGCATTATCGTGATAGGGTGCTTAAACAGGCTGTAACTCTTTATGAGCGAGAACGACCGCGCATTGCTGAATGACATGCTAGATTCTTCTCGACGCCTTCTGCGGCGTATCGAGGGGAAGCAATTCGATGATCTCTTCGCAGAAGAACACTTGCTTGGCGATGCGACCGTTCGCTCCATTGAAGTTGTCGGTGAAGCGGCAGGTCATGTGAGTAAGGCGTTTCAAGCTCAACACCCTGAAGTGGAGTGGAGCAAAATAGTTGGCATGCGGAATCGCCTTATTCATGGTTATGCAGATGTCAATTGGCGCATTGTCTGGGAAGTAGCCACCGTGCAAATCCCCGCGCTTGTTAAGCAAATCGAACATATTCTTGAAACGGATAACTAAATCATGGTAGGAAAATTGGCGACCATCGCCATTGGTGGCAACTCTTTAATCCTAGATCCAAAGCACCCGGAAGTATCGCACCAATGGGAAGCGGTGCGGGAAACGTGTGGTCACATCGCCAGCATGATCGCCGACGGCTGGAATGTAATCATCACGCACGGCAACGGGCCGCAAGTTGGCTACATCCTGCGCCGCTCTGAACTTGCCGCGCATGAGGTTCACACCGTGCCGCTCGACTTGATCGGCGCTGACACGCAGGGGTCGATCGGTTACATGGTGCAGCAGTCGCTTGATAACACGCTGCGCCGGATGGGGATCAACCGGACAATCGTCACCGTGATCACGCAGACGCGCGTCGATCCCGATGATCCGGCGTTCAAGAACCCGACTAAGCCGATCGGCGGCTTCATGACAGAAGAGGAAGCGCGACGTTACGAGGCAGAAGGTTGGAACGTGATCGAGGACGCGGGACGCGGCTGGCGGCGCGTCGTCGCATCGCCGAAACCGCTGGCGATTCAGGAGATCAACGCCATTCGCGCGCTGGTCTTGAATGATTACATCGTCATTGCGGTCGGTGGGGGCGGCATTCCGGTCAAACGCGACGAACAGGGCGATCTGCGCGGGACGTATGCGGTGATCGACAAAGACCGTGCCAGCAGCTTGCTCGCGCAAACCCTGCGCGCCGACCTGTTCATCATCTCGACTGGCGTCGAGAAAGTAGCGCTCAACTTCAATAAGCCGGATCAGCGCTTCCTTGACCAGATGACGTTGGCAGAAGCACAGCGGTACCTGGCGGAAGGGCATTTCGCGCCGGGGAGTATGCTGCCGAAGATCGAGGCGGCGATCGAGTTCGTCCGCATGGGCGGGCCGCAGGCGATCATCACCGACCCGCCGAATTTGGCGCGGGCGCTCCGCGGCGAAACCGGCACGCGCATCATTCCGGGGTAGGCACATGGCACAGGTACAGAAACTTCGATGCAGCGTGTGCGCGCGCGAATACGCCCCCGACGCCGTCCAGTACACCTGTCCGGTGTGCGGCGCTGTCGGCACGCTCGATATACTCTACGACTACGAAAAACTGAAGGAAGAACTCGACCGTGACGCGCCGCGCACGATCGGGTCGATGTGGCGCTACCGCGATCTGCTACCGATCAGCGCGGACGCGGTTGTCCCGCCGCTGCGCGTCGGCTGGACACCGACGTTTCACGCGCCGCGCCTGTCCGCCGATCTCGGCGTGCGCGAGGCGTGGGTCAAGGATGATGGGCAGAACCCGACAGGATCGCTCAAAGACCGCGCCAGCGCCCTGATCGTCGCGCGGGCGGTTGATGCTGGAATCGAGGTCGTCAGCACGGCGTCGACCGGCAACGCGGCGGCAGCGCTGGCGGGCAACGCCGCGTCGGTGCAGAACGCGCCGATACGGACGATCATCTTCGTCCCGGCTGCTGCGCCCGAAGCCAAGATCGCCCAGCTTCTCGTCTACGGGGCGATGGTCGTGCTTGTCGAAGCGTCGTACGATGTCGCGTTCGACCTGTGCAGCGAGATGTGCCTGCGCGAGGGCTGGTACTGCCGCAACACAGGCATGAATCCCTACACGGCGGAAGGCAAGAAGACGGTCGCCTACGAAATCGCCGAGCAGTCGGGTTGGGATGTGCCCGACACGGTGGTCGTCAGCGTCGGCGACGGCAACATTATCGCCGGGGTACACAAGGGCTTCTGGGACTTGTATCAGCTCGGCTGGATACAGCGGATTCCGCGCCTGATCGGTGTACAAGCAGAAGGCAGTTCGCCGCTTGTCAGCGCGTGGCAGGCGGGGGCGAGCGCCCGCGATATGCAGCCGGTCGACGCGCAGACCGTCGCCGACAGCATTTCCGCGGGGCTGCCGCGCGACCGGTCGAAGGCGCTGCGGGCGGTGCGCGAAACCAATGGCGCGTTCGTCGCCGTGCCCGACGCCGCGATCGTCGCCGCCATTCCGCAGCTTGCACGCTTGACAGGCGTGTTCGCCGAACCGGCGGCAGCCGCCGTTTACGCAGGGGCAAAACGTGCGGTAGAATTAGGGATGATACGACCCGACGAGCGCATCACGCTGCTTTTGACCGGCAACGGCTTGAAAGACATCAAACGCGCCCAGCAGTCGGTTTCCGGCGGCGTGCGCGTCGCGCCCGATGTGGACTCTGTTCGACGCGCTTTGCAGATGGCTTGAGGACGATGGAAAGCAGACCGCGTTTTTCGATTGTCGCGCCGATTTACAACGAAGAAGGCAACATCGCGCTGCTGTACGAGCGCATCACGCAAGTGATGGATGCGTCCGGCGGGACGTGGGAACTCGTCCTCGTGAATGATGGCAGCCGCGATCGCTCGCCTGAAATGATGGACGACCTCGCGCTGCGCGACGATCGCGTCAAGGTGATTCACTTTGCACGCAATTTCGGGCATCAAACGGCGGTAACAGCTGGCATGGATCACGCCGCGGGCGATGCTGTTGTGCTGATCGACGCCGACCTGCAAGACCCGCCCGAGTTGATCCACGAGATGATCGAGCGCTGGAACGCGGGCTTCGAGGTCGTTTACGCCGTGCGCGAGCATCGCAAGGGTGAAAGCTGGTTCAAGCTGTTCACGGCGAAGCTGTTCTACCGCCTGATCTACCGGATCACCGACGTCGACATCCCGCTCGATACCGGCGATTTCCGCTTGATGGATCGCAAGGTCGTCGACGTGATGAAGGCGATGCGCGAGCACAACCGTTTCATTCGCGGCATGACGAGCTGGGTAGGCTTCAAGCAGACCGGCGTGAAATATGTCCGCGAGGCGCGTCACTCCGGCGAGACGAAATACCCCTTCCGCAAAATGCTCCGCTTCGCGCTCGACGCGATCACGGGGTTCTCGTATTTCCCGCTTCAGGTGATGGTTTACGTCAGCCTCGTACTCGGCGTGCTGGCGCTGCTGGCGATCCCTGTCGTGGCGATCTTGCGCCTGTCAATGGGCGTTGAGTTCTTGGGCGGGCAGGCGACGACGATCATCCTGCTGCTGCTCATGAGTTCGTTCCAGTTGTTCTTCCTGTTCATTCTGGGGCAGTACGTCGCGCGGACGTATGATGAGGTTCGCAACCGACCACTGTACGTTGTGGCGTCGCGGCGCGGTTTCGAGCGGGACTCGTCCGATCCGCTGCCGCTGTCTGAACCTGTGCCGGAACGAGAAATGCGGAAGGAATAGGTCGTGATGGGAGACAACGACAGCGATGTGCTGCAGCAGGTGCAGACGTACCGCAAGATCGTCTTGCTGTACGAGGCGCTTGACGAGGAAATTGACACGCTGCTGATGTCACACGGCGGCACGAGCGAGAAGCTGCCGCCGGATGCGCTCGCCCATTACCGCGATCTTGCGCGCCAGCGGGACGAACTGTTCAACGAGATGCGCGCGCTCGAACAGAAATTGCTTTCAGATGATGAATTGGAGAATGAATAGCCGTGATTACCGGTCCAACCTTTGAGGAAATGCTTCACCCCCACAAGATAGCGCCGCACATCCGCCAGAAGGCGATCGCCGCGAAGAAGAACGATCCACTCGACCCGATCAACCTGTTCAATATTACATGGCGTGACGAGAATGACGAGGTCTATCATGTCGTCCTGCCGAAAGAGCTGACTGGGATCGACGCCGAGATCGTCGTTATTTACGGCAGAGAGTATCCGTCGGGCAGCCATAAGGTTGGCGCGGCGTATTCTGTCCTGCTCGAAAAAGAGCTGTTCGGCGAAGTCGACCCGGCGGTGCATACGCTCGTGTGGCCCTCGACCGGAAACTACGGCATCGGCGGCGCGTGGGTTGGCGGGCGGATGGGTTGCAAGAGCCTCGTCGTCCTGCCGGAAGGCATGAGCCGCGAACGCTTCGAGCGCATCGCCAGCTACGGCGCGAGCGTGATCAAGACGTATGGGTCGGAGAGCAACGTCAAAGAGATCTACGACGAGACGCATCGCCTGCGCGCCAGCGACCCGAACATCCGCATTTTGAACCAGTTCGAAGTGATGGGCAACTACCGCTTCCACTATCACGTGACCGGCAACACGGTCGTCGAGCTGGCGGCGGAACTTCACGAGCGCGGGATCGGCAACGGCAGGGTCGCGGCGTTCGTGTCGGCGATGGGCAGCGGGGGAACGATCGCCGCCGGCGATCGGCTGAAGCAGGTGTGGAACGACTGCAAGATTATCGGGCTTGAGCCGACGCAGTGCCCGACGCTGTACAACAACGGCTACGGCACACACGATATTCAGGGTATAGGCGACAAGCACGTGACGTGGGTTCACAACGTCCTCAACATGGATGCGATGATGTGCATCGACGACATCGAGTGCAAGAAGGGCTTGCAGGTGTTCGCCGAACCCGTCGGGTGCGAGACACTCGTCAAGCGTTACGGCATCGATCAGACGGTTGACGAACAGCTCAGCCCGCTGTTCGGAATCAGCCGCATCTGCAACATCCTCGGCTCGATCAAGACGGCGAAAGCCTACGGACTTGGCAAGGGCGATGTGATCGTGACGGTAGCGACCGACGCTCTCGACCGTTATCATTCGGTCATGCGCGACATGGCGGAAGCTTACGGCGCGCTCGACGAGGCGGCAGTCGTCGGGCGGATGGAAGGCATTTTTCACGGCATGCGTACCGACTGGGTGCAGTTCGGGACGATGGAAGCTCGGCAGCGCTGGCACAACCTGAAGTACTACACGTGGGTTGAGCAGCAGGGTAAAACGGTGGAGGAACTTGACGCGCAGCGCGACCCGGCGTGGTGGGAAGCGCACCAACGCATGGTGGCGGAGATCGATGAGCGGTTAGTGGCGCTGCGGGAAACGCAAATGGCATAGCCAATGTATCCCGAAGATCGCGTGCTTGTCGGGGTCATCAAAGCCAAACGCGATCTCGTCTTCGCGCGGGATGCGCGCTGGTATCGCATCCCGCTGACGCAAATGCCGGGTGGCGTTGAGGCGGACTACTTGGCATTTTTCTTGAGTGGAGGCGTGTTCAAGGATTTGAGTGGATCAATTCCATTCTACGCGCAGGTGCGCGGTTTGGAACTGGCATACCGGCGCGACCTGATCCCCGACATGACGCACGCGCGTGCCGATCAGGTGTACTACCGGGTGGCGCTTGGGGAGCTTCAATCGAAAGCGCCGCCGATCCGTAACCTGACGCGGCGTCCGGTGAGTTTTATCTATACGACATGGGATCGCTTCACCGTCGCGCGGACTGTCGCCGAGCTGTACAGCATTGACAGCGCATTCGTCGACCGCGCGCATTACGCGCTTCACGATCGGCGGGCACAGCCGGTTCGCCTGAAGAAAACTGAGAGAAAATAGTGATGTTGATTACGAACGCAACACTGGTGACATGGACGGCGGAGCAGGGCATTTTGACCGATCACGCCGTCTACATCGAGGACGGTGTGATCGGCGCGATCGGGCGCACGCGCGACCTGATAGAGCGTTACCCTGAAGCGGAGCGGATCGACGCACGCGGTCAGCTTGTTATGCCGGGGAATATTTGCGCGCACACCCATTTTTACGGCGCTTACTCGCGCGGGCTGGCGATTCCCGGCGACGCGCCGAAAGACTTCCCCGAAATCCTGTCGCGGCTGTGGTGGAATCTCGACAAGGCGCTCGACGAGGACAGCGTCAGAATGAGCGCGCTCGTCTGTTTGGTCGATGCGATCAAGCACGGGACGACGACGCTGATCGACCACCACGCCAGTCCGAACTTCATCGACGGCAGCCTTGATGCGATCGCCGATGCGGTCGATCAAGCCGGCCTGCGGGCGGTGCTGTGTTATGAAGTCACCGACCGTGACGGGCAGGAGAAAGCCGAAGCGGGAATCGCCGAGAACGTGCGATTCATCAACGACAGCAAGTCACACGCGCGCGTGCGCGGGACATTTGGACTGCACGCCAGCCTGAGCTTGAGCGATGAGACGCTGCGGAAATGTGTCGACGCGAACCCCGACGGCGAGGGTTTCCACATACACGTCGCCGAGCATGAAGCCGACGAGGACGACAGCCTAGCGAAATACGGCAAGCGCGTCATCGATCGCTTGAACGAATTCGGCATGCTCGGCGACAAGACGATCGCCGCGCACTGCGTTCACGTCGACGAGCGCGAACGGGCGATTCTGCGTGACAGCGGGACGTGGGTGAGTCACCAGCCGCGCTCGAATATGAACAACGCCGTCGGCGCGATGGCATTCGACACGATGGCGGCTGAGGGGATCAAGTTGTGTTTGGGCAATGACGGCTTCAGCAACAACATGTGGGCGGACTGGAAAGCGGCGTACTTCCTGCATAAAGCCGCCAACCGCGATCCACGTCGCGCGAACGGCGCGGAGATTGCGCGGGCTGCCGTATTCAATAACGCGCGGCTGGTCGAACGATTCTTCACCGGGGATACGATCGGACAATTGATCGAGGGTGCGCGGGCGGATATGATGTTCGTGGATTATCACCCGTTCACGCCGCTGACTCCCGGTAACTTGCCATGGCACATCCTGTTCGGATTCGAGGCGTCAATGGTGACGACGACGATTGCCGATGGCAACATCCTGATGCTCGACCGCCAGTTGCTGACGCTTGATGAGCGATCGATCGCAGAAGAGGCACGAGCCCTCGCGCCGCAGGTGTGGGAACGCTTTGCCGCTTATGCACAGAGTTGACGCCGCACTGACAAGGAGACACGATGGCAGAAAACGATCCGATCTTGGTGACGATTGCGGTTCTGGGCGGCACGGGTAAGGAAGGTTCAGGGCTGGCGATGCGCTGGGCGCTCAATGGTTACCGCGTGATCATCGGTTCGCGCGATGCCGAACGCGCCGCTCAGCGCGCCGGGGAGTTGAATCAACAGCTTGGCGGCGACTACTTGAGCGGCAAGGACAATGCCAGCGCCGCTGCCGAAGCGAATATCGTCGTTATCAGCGTGCCGTACAGCGCGCAGAGGGACACGCTGCTGAGCGTCAGCGATCAGATTCAAGGGAAAATCGTCGTCGACGTCACCGTGCCGCTGATTCCGCCAAAGGTACGGACAGTCTACGTGCCGGAAGGGAAAGCCGCCGGGCTTGAAGCGCAAGCGCTGCTCGGCGACGGCGTGCGGTTGGTGTCGGCGTTCCAGAACGTCAGCTCAGCGAAACTGAGCGATCCAAACACGCATGTGGACTGTGATGTGCTCGTGTGCAGCGACGACGACGAGGCGAAAACGGAAGTGATGAAGCTCGTCGAAGCGGCGGGCATGCGCGGCGTCGACGCCGGACCGCTGGCGAACGCCGTCGCGGTTGAGGCGCTGACGCCGGTGCTGCTGTACATCAACAAGCGCTACGGCGTGAAAGGCAGCGGCATACGGATCACCGGGATTTGAGCTTGAACGCACCCAGTATCAACATGACCGCGCTGCCCGGTATTCCGATTGTGCAGCCGGGTGACGACCTTGTGCGCCTGATCCTCGACGGGCTGGAACGCGCCGGTCTGACGCTCGAAGACGGCGACGCGTTGGTCGTCACGTCGAAGATCGTCTCGAAATCCGAGGGGCGTACTGTCCGTCTAAGCGATGTCGTGCCGGGGGAAGAGGCGCTCCGGGTAGCGGCAGAAACGGGCAAAGACGCGCGCCTCGTCGAACTCGTCCTCGGCGAAACGCGCCGTATTTCGCGCGCCGCGCCTAACGTGCTGATAGTCGAGCACCGCCTCGGGTTTGTCTCCGCAAATGCCGGAATCGATCAGTCGAACTTGACCGGCGGCGATGATTGCGTGCTGCTGCTGCCGCGCGATCC
>JAEVZT010000448.1 GCA_023392115.1 Chloroflexota bacterium | reverse complement strand
TCGCTGCGGTGCAGGAACTGTTTGGCGGTCTTTTCATGCTTCTGGAAAACTGAACCCGTGCCGGGCGTATCGACGATCGCCACGCCCGGCGCGCCGGTGTTCGGGTGCGTCCACTCGAAGATGCCGTCTTCCCGCACGACGGGCTTGCGCGTCGGCGTATCGCCATGGCGGATCAGGTGAATCGCGTCGGTCGTCGGCGTGATGCCCATCGCCAGCATTTCGTCTTTGAGCAGCGCGTTGATGAATGACGACTTGCCCGCGTTGAACTCACCGATCACGACGACGAGGAAAAACAGATCGCGCAAATCCTGCGCCACATCAAGCAGGCGGCTGCGATCTTCCTTCGCCGGTTCGCCGAATTCCGCCAGCGCGGCGGCGATATCGGTCAGCAGCCGAATTTCACCCTCGCGGAACGCCGCCAGCGCCCCGTCGATTGCTTTCATGTCGACAACCATGTGTTACCTCAAGACTCCCAGTAAACCCGGCTTGCCCATTCCGGTCAGATCCGCCTCGATCTTGACCATGCGCTCGCCGGCGGATTGAAGGCGCTTCATCTGCTCGGTTTGAATGTCGGTCTGCGCGTCGATCACACGGGTCAGCGGCGCGATCGCGTCGCGGCGCAGCCCCATCGCGTAATCGATCTGCTTGTTCGCCGCCCGCGTCAGCGTCTCGATGTACTTGCCCTGAAGCGCCACCATGCGCTGCGTGTAGGCGTTTTCGAGCATCCGTCCGCGCAGCGGCAGGTACGCCAAGCCGAGGATCATCATGCCGACAATGAAAATGGCGACGAGCAAGTCCGTCCCACCGCCATCCGCGCCGAACGGGGTAGCAACGAGGACGAAGATCAGGAAGACGAGCATCACGAGTTCGTATGCCCCTAGATACAGCAGGGAATTGCGGAATGTCCGCTCAAGTTTCTCGGTTTCGATGCGCCGCGCCTCGTCCTCGATCGCTTCGAGTTCCGGGCGGGCGCTTTGCAGCGCGGCGCGCTCATACTTGATCGGTGCCTGCACCGTCCCGATGACCTTCGACTTAATCGACGACGGCAGCGTGTCGATCTCACGCCGTGCGTACTTGACAAGATCGTCGATGTCCTGAAGGTCTTTCCCCTCGAGACGCGGTGCGAGCTTGTCGGCGATCACGGGAATCTCCCCGATCGGCTCGAACACCTTATGGCGCTCGAATGCCGCGCGCGTATACGAGCCGCCCGACGAGCGCCGGGCGATGCCCGACAGCCCGACAAGCTCAAATACGCCGCGCACGACTGATCCGAACGCGTGTGACAGCTGGAACTGGTCGCGGATCGCCTCACTGCCGCGCATGGCGGCTTCGCCGAACTTGGCGCTGATCTCCTCGGTCGTCGACCGCACGATCTTGTCGCTCTCGCGGCGAAAAACGCTCAACTGCTGCTCGACGTTCTGCGAAATGCTCTGATAATGGTCGAGCGCCGACTGGTTGTCACGGACGACGGTCAGCGCCGCGCCGTGAACGTTCTGCGCGATTTGCAGCGGCGTCTGCAATTTCTGGCGTAGGCGCGCGGCGTCGCTCAACTGCTGGTCAACGTATTCTTCGATCCGGTGCAGTCCGCTCGCCGCCCACGCTTCCTCGTCAATCGTGCCGTCAGTGTTGATGGCGCGCTGCGCCTCGCGCGACGATATCATCCATACTTCCGGCTTCAAGCCCAGCTCTGAACGCGCCTGCTCAAGCACGTACTGGCGCACCGAATCGCGTTCTTCCGGCGTCAGCAAATCAACCTGATTGAGCACGAGGATGACATTCTTGCCGTATTCCTTGAGCGTCTTGATATAGTCGAGGTTGCGCGCCGTCATCGCCTGAGTCGCCAGCATGACGAGCAGCACCGTGTCGCTGCGGTGCAAGAAACGCCGCGTGATCTCCTCGTGTTCACGGAAAACTGACTCCAGACCGGGGGTGTCGACAAAGCTGACTTTTTGCAGCAGCGGCGACGGGTAGAAAACGGTGTCCACTTCGCCGGAACGGGTGCGCCCCGACTCGTCGCCGTAGCGCAGAATCGTGATACGGTCGGTCGTCGGCGTTGGTCCCACCGGCAGCAGATCGGGTTTACGCAGCAGCGCGTTGATGATGCTCGACTTGCCGGAATTGTACGGACCCATCAGGACAATCAAATACGGGTGATCGGCATGAAACAGCGCGTCGCGCATTTGCGCGACCCGTTCCTCACCTAACCCGTCAACTTTCGGCAGAACGTCGAGCAAATCGGTGATCAATTCATGTTCGCGGCGGCGAATGGCTTCGTACTCGACGGCGAGCTTCGTTGTGCTTGTTTCCGGGGTCAAATTACGTCTGTTCCTGTGTTGCGTCGAACATAGATTTGTGCGATATACTATAACATACACAATAAACTGTATCCAACTCACCCGCCGGAGAAGGAACTCATGCAGCGACGTTTCAATGCCCTCCGCATCATCAGCGTCATCTACAAGGTTATGGCACTTCTGGCGTTTATTGGGATGGTCGTCGTGATCGGCTTGAACGTCTCGGCGGCAGCCAGCGACCTGAGTCTCGGCAATCCGGCGGTTGCAAACATCGTCATCGCCCTCGGCGTCGGGCTTGGCAGCATGATCATGCTGTTCGCGCTCGGGCAGTTGTTTGATCTTCTGATTGCTTTAGAAGAAAATACGCGCGCAACGACGATCATGCTCCAGCGGATGGGCAAGTTGATGCAGGAGCGCCTGTAACCTCTGCCCTGCCGCGCCTGCGGAATAGGGGAAACATGCTCAATTCATCCATTCGCTACCGGAACGGGCAGCTCTACTGTGACAGCGTGCCGGTTGCCGACATCATCGCGCAGGTCGGCACGCCGGTGTATATTTACAGCCTTCCCCGCGCCCTTGAGAATTTGCGCCGCATCCAAGCCGCTTTCCCCGGCGCGCATATCCATTACAGCGCCAAAGCCAACGCCAACCTAACGCTGCTGGCGGCGCTTGTGCGCGCGGGCGCGGGCATCGACGCGGTTAGCACCGGCGAGATTCACCGCGCGCTGGTGGCTGGAACGCCGCCAGATCAGATCGTCTACGCCGGAGTATCAAAGACCGGACAAGACCTGTACTACGCCATTTCGCATGGCGTCGGCTGGTTCAATATCGAGAACGTCGAGGAATGTCATCTGCTCAACAGCGTGGCATGCGTCGACGACTGCACGGTGCGCGTCGCGCTGCGCCTCAACCCCGACGTGCAGGCGCAAACGCACAGACACATCTCGACCGGACATGGCGGCGCGAAATTCGGCTTGCCCGCCGAAACAATCCACGACCTGCTTGAACGACAAGACTTGTTCCCGAACCTGAGTTTTGAGGGGATTCACGTCCACATCGGCAGCCAGCTTCACGACACGGCGGCGACCGTCGCGGCGATCAAGATGGCGCTCAAGCTGATCAAGCCTTACCCGATGATGCGGACGATCGACATCGGCGGCGGTTTCCCCGTGCCTTACTCCGCCGACGAGCAGGTGCCGCCGATCGAGGATTTCGCCGCCGCGATCATGCCGCTGCTCGAAGGCTACAACGTGATCCTCGAACCCGGTCGGTCGATCATCGCCGACGCCGGGATGCTGGTCACGCACGTGCAGTACGTCAAGGATCAGGGCAGCGCGAAATTCGCCATTTGCGACGCCAGCATGACGGAACTCATCCGCCCCGCACTGTACGAGGCGCATCACGACATCGTCCCCGTGCAGCAGATGAGTGGGCAGGGGGAAGTGATTCAGGTTGTCGGACCCGTCTGCGAAACGGCGGACGTGCTTGGTCGCGACGTGCCGCTGCCGCCGGTGCAGCCCGGCGATCATCTGGCGATTTTAACGGCGGGCGCTTACGGCATGGTGATGGCGAGCAACTACAACGCGCGCCCACGCCCGCCGGAAGTGATGATCGCTGAGGACGGCGAAACGTGGTTCGTCGCGCGCCGCCGCGAGACGTGGGACGACCTGATCGCCGCCGAACTCGACGCGCAGCCGCAGTTCAGCCAGCGCTGATCGCTAGAACAGCCAAGCCGGGTTATCGAACCCGCCGTATTCCTGTATCGCGCCGTAGATATGATGCAGCAGGGGTGTGCTTCGCAGTACGTTGATCCCGCAGACGCCGTTTTCAAGCGTGCTCTTGCGGTACTGTGTCCCCTTCTTGATGTGCGTTTTCCGCAGACAAGATGGCTCAAGCTCAAGCGTATCAATCCAATAGCGCTCGATACGCCGAATCTCGTCGGGATCGCTCGAATGGCATTGAATGTAAAGCGTCACGTCTAAATTGCTGACGTGGAGTTCTTCACGCAAGAAGCGCATGAACAGGCGCAGCATGTGATGATCGGAGTTGACAAAGTAGAGCGCGTTTTTGTGTTTCGCGCCTTCCGCCCAGTAGAGCATGCACCCGGCGAAATGCAGCGGTCGCTTCAGTTTCGCGCTCTCGCGCCCTTCCTGCTGATACTGACACCGCAGCGCCCGGTACTTCGCCCGGTTGGTCTGCGAGCCTTTGTAGCGTCCAGCGCTCTGGCGCTGCTTGTCCTTCAAGCGATCAATTTGCCCTTGCGTCAGTTGGATGTCGCGCACCCACACGCTTACCGAACTTCGAGCAACATGCAGCGTTTCAGCAATTTCACGCACCGACATGCCATCCTGCCGCAGCCGCCGCGCCTGCTGGCGCAGTTCGCGCTTTGATTCTGCCATGCGTCGTCCTTCAAGGAAGTGCCGCGCTGAGTCAATTATCCGTCAGGTGGGGAAAACAAAAAAGACCCCACGGGGAGGTCTTGAAGGGATGGCGACGACAGGAATTGAACCTGAGACCTAGCGGTTATGAGTCGCTCGCTCTGACCATCTGAGCTACGTCGCCATAAAAAATAGCGGGGGTAGGATTCGAACCTACGACCTCCGGGTTATGAGCCCGACGAGCTGCCACTGCTCTACCCCGCATCATGGTGAGAATAATAACAGACGCGCCGGGGGGTGTCAACGGTAAATTTGAGTTCTGATGTTGATCTTATGTTCCACTCATGAGCGACACTCCCGTTCACAGAACCCCGCTTGAGGGACATAAAGCGGAGCAGACAGCACATGCGATCCCTGATTGTTACCCCCTTATGCGGTATAATTGTACAGAACTGACGTTCTGATAGGATGGCTCTCCATGCCACGATTTGAACTGGTATCTGACTTCCAGCCGACCGGCGATCAGCCGGAAGCGATCGCGCAGCTGGTGGACGGCGTCGAGAAGGGGCTGAAGCACCAGACGCTGCTCGGCGCGACCGGCACCGGCAAGACGTTCGCCGTCGCGCAGATGATCCAGAGGCTGCAAAAGCCGACGCTGATTCTGGCGCACAACAAGACGCTGGCGGCGCAGTTGTACTCGGAATTCAAAGAGTTCTTCCCGCGCAACGCCGTCGAATACTACGTGAGCTACTACGACTACTACCAGCCGGAGTCCTACGTTCCGCGCTATGACCTGTACATCGAGAAGCAGACCGACATCAACAAGGAGATCGAACGGCTGCGGATCGCCGCGAAAGCCGCCCTGCTCTCGCGCCGCGACGTGATCATCGTCGCGTCGGTGTCGTGCATCTACGCGACCGGCGATCCCGAAACGTGGGGTAAGTCGACCGTCGAGCTGCGCGTCGGCACCGAAGTCCGGCGCGAGGCGATTTTGAGGAAACTCGTCGCGCTCCAGTACGCGCGCAATGACATGGACTTGGGTCCGGGGACATTCCGCGCGCGCGGCGACGTGCTCGAAATCTACCCGCCATACGAAACCTCGGCAATCCGCGTCACCCTGTTCGGCGACGAAATCGAGCGCATCGTCCAGTTCGACGCGCTGACCGGCGAAATGCTCACCCAGCACGAGGTCGTCGTCATCTTTCCGGCGGCGCAGTTCATGGCGGATCAGGAGAAGCTGCAAAAAGCGCTGCACGATATCGAGCAGGAGCTTGAGGAGCAGGTCAAGTTCTTCAAGGATCAGGGGAAGGTAGTCGAGGCGCAGCGGATCGAGCAGCGGACGCGCTACGATCTGGAAATGCTGCGCGAGATGGGCTTCACGTCGGGGATCGAGAACTATTCGCGCCACCTCGACCAGCGACCGCCCGGATCGCCGCCGTGGACGATGGTCGACTACTTCCCGAAAGATTACCTGCTGGTGATCGACGAGAGCCACATGACGATCCCGCAGCTTCACGGCATGTTCAACGGCGACCGCTCGCGCAAGACGGTGCTTGTCGAATACGGCTTCCGCCTACCGAGCGCGATCGACAACCGCCCGCTGAAGTTCGAGGAGTTCGAGGAGCGCATGGGGCAGACGATCTACACGACGGCGACGCCCGGACCGTACGAGCGCCGCGTCAGCGAACAGGTCGCCCAGCAGATCATTCGCCCGACCGGCATCCTCGATCCCGAAGTCTTCGTCCGCCCGACGAAGGGGCAGATCGACGACATGCTTCAGGAAGTCGCCGCGCGCGTCAAGAAGGGACAGCGGGCGCTGGTGACGACCTTCACCCAGCGGATGGCGGAAGAACTGGCGGGCTACATCAACGAGATCGGCATCCGCGCCCAGTACCTGCACGCCGAGATCGAAACGCTGGAGCGCATCGAAATCCTGCGCGACCTGCGCCTCGGCGTTTACGATGTCGTCGTCGGAATCAACCTGCTGCGCGAGGGGCTTGACCTGCCGGAAGTCTCGCTCGTCGTCATCCTCGACGCCGACAAGGAAGGCTTCCTGCGCTCGGAGCAGGCGCTGATCCAGAACATCGGGCGGGCGGCGCGGCACATCGAGGGGCAGGTGATCATGTACGCCGACCGGATGACCGACTCGATGCAGCGGGCGATTGACGAGACGAACCGCCGCCGCGCCATTCAGCAGGCGCACAATGAGAAGCACGGCATCACGCCGACGACGATCGTCAAGCAGATCCGCGACCTGACCGACCGCGTGCGCGGCATGGTGGCAGAGGAAGCGGCGGAGAAGGCGCGCGGCGCGGTCAGCGTGGCAATGCTGCCGAAGGACGAGCTGCACCGCATGATCAAGGAACTGGAAACGGAGATGAAGCACGCGGCGAAGGCGCTGGAGTTCGAGAAAGCGGCGATGCTGCGCGATCAGGTGATCGAGCTGAAGCAGATGCTCGCCGACAAAGACCCCGCCGGCATGCTGATCGGCTAGGACGCAGAGGGGCGAGGCTCACAACCTCGCCTCTTTTTTGATGGTCATAAAGTGCGGCTTATTTTGAGGAATTGAGCAAGACACTGCGATTATTTGCTTTACTTACATTTCGCTCTAAAGGTAGGAATGCGCTGATGCTTCGCAATATCGCCACCGCGCACAGAATGCTAACCCTGATTCTGCTCCTTACTTTATGCCAACTTGGGGGATGGGTTACTGCCCG
>JAEVZT010000006.1 GCA_023392115.1 Chloroflexota bacterium | reverse complement strand
CGGCATGAACCAGCACCAGCAGCACGACGGCAGTCGGGTAACGCAGCCAACCGCGCCGGACGAGCATGACCGCGCCCGGAACTGCCAGCAGCAGGATCGGCGATGTGCCCCAGACGCTGCCGCCGGGACTCAACAGGTACGCGCGCAGCGCCGCCCACAGGTATTCGGGCGAGGCGTCCAGCAGACGTCGGAGGACGTTGTAGCGTGCGCCGACTCCCGTGGCTTCACCGTACAGCGCCAGCCCGACAAAGACCGCTGCGACCAGCACCGCGATGAGCGCCGCCGCGATTCCCACCCGCCGCCAGTCGACTCCGCGCATGGGCGGCAGCGCGAGAATCAACAGCGCCGGAAATGCCATGATCGACGAGGCTTTGGTCAGGATCAGCCCGACCAGCGCGAGCGCAATCGCGACTAGCAGCTGAATCGAACGGTAGCCGCCCGCCCGCGCCCGTTCGATCAGCAGCGCGGCGATCAGCAGCAAGAGGAGCAGCAGCGGCTCGCGGAAAAACGACTTGCTGTAGACCCAGATCGCCGTGCCGAAAGCGAACATCAGCGCCGCGATCACCGCCGCCCGTTCAGAACTGCCGAGCGCCAGCGCGTACAGGTAGACGACGCAGCCCGCCGCCGCGCCGACGAAGATATTGAACAGCCAGATGGTATGCGCCAAGCCGACGCCGGGCACGAGTTTCGCCAGCGCGTACAGCGGCGCGGCGAGCGCGATCTGCATCGGCTCGACGTTGGCGCTTTCGAGGGGAAGCTGTGGATTGGCGTCAAACTGCTGCGGGTAGTACTGCCACGCCGACAGGTCAAGCAGCACGTCACCGTGGTCGACGAGGCTGCTCACGGCGTCAAAAAGACGGCGCGCGTCTCCGCTCTCGATCCGCGCGCTATAGGTGATCATATAGATGCTTGCGATGAGGACGAACAACAGCACCGGCGCGCGCAGACGCCGCCGGTTCAGCAGTGATTGGGGCGTTGACATTCAGTCCGTCGAACTCTTGCCGCCCGTCAGCTTGTTGCGAATGCCGATCAAGCCCTTGAGCATTTTCTGCGATGGGCTCAGGCTGTCAAGCTCGCTCAAACCGACCTCGTAGGTCGCCGCGCCGGACATGAGCTTGCCGTCGCGCACCTGTAAGTCAGCCATAGCAACCAGCGTCTCGCCGTGCAGCTTCTTCTCGCCAAGTTCCTGAAACAGGTCTGCCGCCTGCCGGTAGCTGTTGTACGCCTGTTCCTTGTCGCCGAGCGCGGCGTACACCCCGCCCATGTTGCCGAGGACTTTCGCCGTCCGCAGCGAGTCGTTCATCGACTGGAACGTCTGTAGGGCTTCCTGCATCAGGTCGAGCGCCGGCTGATGCTCGCCGAGCGCGCGGTGTACCAAGCCGATGTTGGTCTTCATTTCGGCGGCGAGGTCGGGCTGGTTGTCAGATTCATAGGCTTCCTGCGCTTGCCGAAAAACACGCACCGCCGACTCATATTCTTTCTGATGAAACAGCTTAACGCCCTGCTCCTGAAGTTCTTGCGCTTTGCTCACTGCACCCCTCTACATCGTGATATTCAGGACACTTTCGCCGACTCGGCGCAGCCTGTCCGCCGGCATCTGACTGAGCATAATGGCAATTTCGATAAAGCCGAGGTTGCGCGGGTTCGCCGCGAACTCGCGAATATCCGGTGGCAGTTGCGTGAAGTGCTTCCACTCCTCACGCATCGCCAGCCATTCGCCGAGGTGACTCTCGCTTTCGAGGAAATATCGCATGTTCTTCTTGACGGCGTTGGAGAGGACGGTGAGCTCGTGCATTGGCATCGGCTTCTCGCCCATTTCATAGGCTTCGATCCGCGCCGCAGCCAGACCGCTCGCCTCTGCCAAGTCGTCGAGGCTCAACCCCTGTTCCTCGCGCGCGAGGCGCAGGAGCGCGCCGATCATGCGCGTGCGCAGCGCGACGTACTCTTCCTGCGCGCTGACCAGTTCACCGCTCGACTGGAGCGTGTCGACGCCCCAGAAGTGGCTGACAGGTACGTCGAGGTAGGATGCCAGCAGTTCGATCTGCGGCAAGGTTGGCACGTCATCGCCCAGTTCCCACGCTTCGACGCGCTGCGGCGACACATGCAGCACCGACGCGCAGTCGTCAAGCGTTCGCCCGGCTTTCAAACGCGCGTCGCGCACGAGCACGCCGATCATCTTGCCGCGAATGCGGTACGACTCCTGAAAATCGACCGGCTGGGAACTGGCGTTCTCCGCGTCCTGCTTCTGTCGCGTCTTCTTGAAACGGGCAGAAATTTCCTCGAACATACTTCCCTCCGCAGTCCTACGGCGATCATACATGGATTTGCCCAAAACGACAATTCAGACCGAAAGGAAAGGAAGCCTGTGGTTGGGTACGAGAAGGGGGCGCTTGAGCACGCCCCCGAACGCTATCACTTCTCCACCGAAACTGCCTGCGCCGGTTCAGTGTCTTGGGCGCGTACCGCTTCACGCTCGCGCTGCTCATCCTCGTGATGAATCTGGTATGGCACCATTGTCACGACGACGTTATCCAGCCCGCCG
>JAEVZT010000659.1 GCA_023392115.1 Chloroflexota bacterium | reverse complement strand
GCCGGACGGCACGCTCAAGTTCTATTTCGACGTGCTCAACCCGCAGGGGCTGTCGGCGAAGGCGATGTCGGTGATTCTCGGCGAAACGCTGTCGGGTCAGCCGGTCGAGCAGGTGGCAAAGGTTAGCACGGACATCGTCCTCAAGATCTTCGGCAGGGAACTGTCGATGGGCAAGAACGCGGGTTTGATGGGGATCATTTCGCTGGTGCAGAACGAGGCGCGCAAACGGCTGAAGTAGACGCTCCTGCGTCTCGGTTGCGGTTTCAGCCTAACCCCGTCATACTTACGGAGTTTACAGTTCACAGTTAACAGTCTACAGTTGACAGCAAAAGCCTCGATGCACTTGCTGTGAACTGATAACTGTAAACTGTGAACTTTCGTATGTCGTCGATCCAGATGCCGGAGTCGGCGCGATGCTCACGAACCTTTCGCCATCGCTCAATCCAGACTCGATCTTCATCTCCTACAGCCGGCAGGACTGGGATTCCCACGTGCGCCCGCTGGTCGAACGTCTGCGCGCGGCGGGCTTGCGGGTGTGGGTCGATCAACACCTGCTGCAGGGCGGTCAAGACTGGATGGACGAGATCAATCATGCGCTCGACGTGTGCGGACGTATGATCCTCTGCCTGTCGCCCGATGCGCTGGAGTCGAAGTACGTCCGCATGGAGTACCGCTACTTCATCGAGGAGAACAAGCCGATCATCCCGGTGATGTGCCGCGAGACGCGCCTGCTGGCGGAACTGCGCGGGCTTCAGTGGATTCCCTACGATCTCGACCAATTATTGTCGCTGCTTGGCGAGTCGTCGGCGGAGGTCGACCAGCCGACAGAAATCATTCGCAGCGTTTCGCCGACAACCCGCCGCAGCGTCATCACGTCGTCGAATGCCGTGTCGACGCGCGAGATCATGTCGCTGGGCGGGCACGATAAGCCGATCATGACGGTCGATTTCTCGCCCGACGGCGCGCTGCTGGCGTCCGCGTCGAGCGACGGGACGATCAAGCTGTGGGATTCTCTGACGTACCGCGAGCTGGCGACGCTGCCGAACCGGGATCCGGTTTATGATCTCGCCTTTTCGCCAGACAGCAAGACGATCGCTTCGGCGATCGGGACGCGCTTCGGCAATTCGAGCACTGTCACGCTCTGGGACTGCGCCAGCTATCGCCCGACGGCGTCGTTTGCGCAGCATTCCGCCAAGATTTACGAGATCGTCTATTCGCCGGACGGCTCACGGATCGCCTGCGCCTGCTGGGATCACACCGTGACCATCTGGGACACGGGCGAGCAGCAGCAGACCGCCGTGCTGGTGGGTCATGAAGGAACGGTGTCGTCAGTGTCCTTCTCGCCTGACGGCAAGCGGCTGGTGTCGAGCAGTTGGGATGGCTCGATCAAGCTGTGGAGTCTTGAGACGCACGAAGTGGTCGCCGCGCTTGAGGGGCATAAGGATCAGGTCAACGACGTGATTTACTCGCCCGATGGGGCGCTGATCGCGTCGGTTTCTGCAGACGAAACGGTACGCCTGTGGGATGCTAACACCTTCGAACCGCTTGTCGCCTTCGAGCAGGGCAGCCCGGTGTGGCGCTGCGCCTTTTCGCCGGACAGCCGCGTTCTCGCGTCGGGCAGCATGACCGGCGCGATCAAGCTGTGGTGTGTCGAAGATCGAACCGACCTTGCGACGCTGGTTGGACATGGCAAGCCGGTGCTGTCGATCGCCTTCTCGCCCGACGGCACGATCATGGCGTCAGGCGCGCGCGACGGCGCGATCAAGCTTTGGACGGCAGTCTAACCTACTTTACTTACTCCTGACGATATGAGAAATCATGTTGAGTTTGTTTAGCTCTGCGTCGCGCTGGCGGGACAGTCTGATCCTGCTGGCGCTTTTTGCGGTCACACGCGCGGCGATCGTCATCATCGGCGCGTTGACGGTGACGTATTTCCCCTCGATGGAAGGCGATCAGTATACCCACCTGCTCGACGGCGGCGCGGCGCTCGATATGTGGTATCGTTGGGACGCCGGTTTCTACACGTCGATCGCTACCTACGGCTACGACTGGCAGATCGAAGGACGTCCCGCCGACGATATGGCATTCATGCCGCTTTACCCGCTGGCGATTCGCGCCGTGAGCGGGTTGACGCCGGAAGGCTGCGCGCTGTCGCCGTATTACAGCACCTGCACGACCATCGGCGGGGTGATCGTCTCGAACGCGGCGCTGCTCGGCGCGACATTCCTGCTGTTCGAGCTTGTCCGGCGGCGCTTCGACCGGGCGACGGCGTGGCGCGCCGCGATCCTGCTGCTGGTGTCACCGATCAGTGTCTATCTGTCCGGGTTGTACACCGAATCGCTGTTTCTGTTCCTGACGCTGTTGGCGTTCCTGATGCTCGACCGCGACAAGTTCGCGCTGGCGATCATCCCCGCCGCGCTGGCATGTCTGACGCGTTCGGTCGGCGTGGCGTTCTATCCCGCGCTTCTGTGGCTTGCGTGGCAGTCGCCGAAGGAGAAGCGCCCGCTGCGGCTGCTGCTGGCGCATATCCCGCCATTCGCCTTCGCCGGGTATATCCTGCTCGCAGGGGCGAGCGTCGGCGACCCACTGGCGTATTTCAAGACCTACGAGTCGACATGGGGGCGCGCGCCCGGTTCGCCGATCGAGGCGTTCACCGTCTACTTCAGCGGCGAGTCTGTTTCGCTGTTCGGCTGGGACTTGTCGTGGATTGACCTGATTCTGACGCTGGCGTATCTCGCGCTGGCACTGATCGTCCTGCGGCGCGATCGCGCGTGGGGGTTGTTCGCGCTGGTCGCGCTGCTCGTGCCGCTCGCCAGCGGGACACTCGTGTCGATGCCGCGCTACGGCGCGGCGCTGTTTCCGTTCTATGTGCTGATCGCGGCGTGGGCGAACGTCCTGTGGCGCGTCCTGCTGACCTACGGCGCGTCGATCGGCTTGGGGCTGCTGTTCCTCACCCGCTTCGTCACCTGGCGGTGGATAGCGTGAAGAAGTACCGAGTGCCGAGTGCTGAGT
>JAEVZT010000654.1 GCA_023392115.1 Chloroflexota bacterium | reverse complement strand
CGTCAGCTACATGAACTGGGCGACGACGCTGATCCAGTTCCCGCAGGGGTTGGTCGCCACCGCGATCAGCATCGCCATCCTGCCGACGCTCGCGCGCCAGTCGGTCTTGATCGAGCGGCAGGCGTTCCGCAATACGCTCGGCTTGGGGCTGCGGCTGGCAATCACGCTGATCCTGCCGGCGACGGTCGGCTTATTTGTGCTGGCAACGCCGATCATCGGCTTGCTGTTCGAACACGGCGCGTTCACGGCGGGCGACACGGCGGTGACGGCGCTGGCGCTGCGCCTGTACCTGATCGGCTTGCCGTTCGCGGCGGTCGATCTCTTGCTGGTGTACGCCTTCTACGCCCAGCAAGACACGCTGACCCCCGCGCTGATCGGGTTAGTGAGCCTGCTGCTGTACATGCTGGTGGCGATCCTGCTGCTGCCGTCGTTCGGCTTGTTCAGCCTGATGATCGCCGACAGCGTCAAGCACGTCGTCCACGCCGTCTTATCCGCCGTGATCTTGACGCGGCGCTTGTCAGGTTTGGGCGATCAGCGGCTGCTGATGACGGTCGGCAAAACCGGGCTGGCGACACTGGTCATGGGCGCGCTCGCCCTGCTGATGCTGCCCATCTTGCAGCAGGTGATCGGGACGGCGAGCTTCATCCGCGAACTGCTGCTGGTGGCGATCAGCGGCGGCTTGAGCATCGCCGTCTTCGTCGGCATGGCGGCGCTGCTGCGGATCGAGGAACTGTCGTGGCTGTGGACATCGCTCAGGCAAAGGCTGCGGGGGTGATCGCCCGACGCTAAAGCATCGGGCTAGAGCAAAAAGCCCTCTAAAGAGGGCTGAACAGAACGTTGACGGCACCGTCTAGCGCCATTCGGATTAGAAAAAAAGCTCTACACAGGACTAAACAGCCGACTGAAGTCGGCTTACTTCCCCTTGCCGGTGGCTTGAGCCACCGGCGCGCGACCAACCTATTTCCGTCGTTTCTTCGGCGGCATCGACTGGACGTAGCGCAGGCTGTCCTCGATCCAGTACAGCAGCTTGTCCTCGTCCGCCATGAGGCTGGCGGGCAGCGTGATGTACTGTTTGCCGCCCGGCGCTTTGGGGACGTAGTTCGGGTCGTCTGCCCCTTCGGCGCGCACGTCCGCCTGTGCCGCTTCCGGCAGCTTGAGCGCCAGCGTATCGCCGGCAAACGTGGCGAACGGTCGCCCCTGCGTATAGACGCACACGCCGCCGAACATATCCTTGAAGCTCAAATCGCCGCTGACCGGAAGCTGCGCGACAAGGTGCTCGAAGTGATTTCTGGTAGCGCGGTATTTCTCCGAAACCATCGTTCCCCCTGAAACGTTGACACGGTTCCATACGTATTCAATCATAGATATTGTAAGCGTTCTGACGGTGATGGGGAGCGGCGTTGATGGACAAACCCAAGAAGCACGAAGACCTGCTCATGGCGGCGCTCAACTTCACCGAAGCCGATCTTGAGGCGAATCAGGCGGGCGAACTGAGCGCCCGGCAGATCGCGGCGTTGGAGAAACGGCGCGGTCTGATGTTCATGGGCGTGTTCGTTTCCATGGTCGTCATGGCGCTCTTCTTCCTGATCGCCAGCGTGATGCAGCCGAGCTACGACGCCTTTGTGTTTTATTTCTTCGCGGTGTTCCCCGCGCTGCTCGCCCTCTATCTCGCCTACAACGTTTACCGCTCCAGCAGTGACACGCGCGAACGCCGGTCGGCGGTTGTCGAGGGGCGCGTCCAGCTCGACGTCAGCGGCGGTCAGAACTCGGCAAACTTCGTACTCAAGCTGGAAAACAAGAAGTTCGGGCTCAACAAACGCCAGTTCCTGACCTTCAAAAGCGGTGACCCGTACCGCGTCTACTACGCGCCGAAAAGCAGGCGGATTCTGTCGGCGGAATGGCTGCGCGACGACGCGCCGTTTGTCGATCAGCCCGCCGACCGCGCACGTCTCCTCACCCCCGACGAAACTCCCGCGGATGCCGTGATGGACGACGAGCGCGCCCGCTTGATTGGCGATGATGGCGACCTGCGAGACAGCGCTGCACGTTCGTGAGGGGGCGTATGGACAAGCCAAAGAAGTACGAAGACCTCTTGATGGAAGCGCTCGACTTCACCGAAGCCGACCTTGAAGCGAATCAGGCGGGCGTTCTCAGCCCAAACCAGCGCGCGCGGCTGAGTGACGACGCGCGCAAGGCGCGCCAGTGGGTGATCGCCGCTGGAGTCGTCGCCACGATCTTCATTATCACGACGGTCATGGCTGTAAACCCGATTGGACAGCTTCTTAACGGGCTGACGGCAGCGATCGCCGCGCTGATCTGCCTGATGTTCGTCCGCCGCTTCGTGCCGTTGAGCCGTGCCGCGCGCGGCGGCGTTGAGCAGGTTGAAGGGCGGGCGCAGCTCGACACCGACAGCAAGGAGGAAATGTCGAACGCCTACTATCTCCTGATCGACGAGGCGAAGTTTAAGCTGAAAAAGCGCCAGTTCCTGACCTTCAAGAGCGACGACCCGTCCCGCGTCTACTACGCGCCGAAGGTCAAGCGGATTCTGTCGGCGGAATGGCTGCGCGACGACTCACCGTTCGTAGACCAATCGACCGCCCACGAACGTCTGATCGACGGCAATGTCGAGCAGACCGTCGGGCGCGGCAGCCAGCGGATCGCCGCTGAGGACGACGAGATCGCCCCACTTTCCCGGCGTGATGCTTCCCCGTGAGCCGGCATCGCCGCTGGCGATCGCGCCGCCCATCGTGTAGGCATAGAGCGCCTCGTAGGGCGTGATCGCCTGTTCAGGCGTCAGCGGCTCGCCGTCCGCGTCGCAGCGATCGACCGCCGCTTTCATGCCGAGCAGCGGGTTGTCGTCGGGCACAACCGGCGCGTCCGAACTCAGGGCGACCGTCAGCCCCGCGTCGAGCATGTCGCGGATCGGGTACAGGCGCGGGTAGAAAGGGTCTGGCAGGTAACGGCGGAAGGTCGCGCCGAGCGCGTGAATGAAAACGCTCTGCGGCACGGCGATCGCGTTGATCGCCTTCAAGCGGCGCAGGTGATCGGCGCTCGGCAAGCCAAGATGCTCGATCCGGTGGCGCAGTCCCGGCTTGCGCCGGTGCAGTTCCTCGTACACGCCGATCACCTGATCGAGCGCCACGTCGCCGATCGCGTGGGTGGCGATGCGGAAACCGGCGTCGTGCGCTTGCCACATAAGGTCAAGTAAATCATCCGTCTCGAAGCGCAGCACGCCCCGATCGCCAGTGACTTTGTACGGCTGGCTGATCGCCGCCGTCGCCCCGCTCAAGCCGCCGTCGGCGAAGAACTTGACGCAGTCGATCCGCAGCGTGTCGCTGACGTACTTCTCCGGCAGCGGGTAGGTGATCTTCTCTGTCCCGTCCGGGCGGCGGATCGGCAGGGCGTTGACGCGCACCGGCAGATCGCCGTCGGCTTCAAGCCGGCGGTAGACGCGCAGATGCGCCGGCGTCAGCAGCGGATCGGTCGCGCTGGTAATGCCGAGCCGGAGCTGGTGATACATCGCCTCGCGGATCGCGTGCCCGAGCGTCGCGTCGTCAGGGTCGGGCAGCACCTTGTTAATCAAGCCCATTGCCGTTTCTTGAAGCAAGCCGGTCGGCTCGCCGCGTTCGTCGCGGACGATCACGCCGCCGGGCGGATTCGGCGTGTCGGCGCTGATCCCCGCCAGTTCGAGGGCGCGGCTGTTGGCGACGATCATGTGACCGCAGGTGCGCGTCAGGGCGATCGGGTGGTCGGTGCTGGCAAGATCGAGGTCGGCGCGCGTCAGGTGGCGGCGTTCGGGCAGGACGGCTTCGTTGTAGCCGCGTCCGGTCAGCCACGTCCCCGGCGCGGTTGAGATGGCACGCTTGCGGAAAAGTTCGACAATCGCCGAGATGTCGGGCGCGGCGGACGCGCGCGCGTCGACCTGCACCGTCAGCAGCAGACCCAGCTTCCAGATGTGGACGTGCGCGTCGTTGAAGCCGGGGATCAGCGTCCGCCCGCCGAGGTCGATCCGCTTGACCCTGCCCTGCGTGGGCAGGGCGCTCAAGCTGCCGACGAACTCAATCACCCCGTCATCATTGACGACAACAGCGCTCGGTTTGGGATGTGCCGCGTCCATTGTGTGAATTGTGCCGTTGTAAAAGAGGAGCATGGGATCACCTTCGCCGCTGCGAGCGTGGATTGCGAACAGCGCGATTGTAACGCATCGACGGCGGGTTTGGAGATGACCACCGTTCAACGATCATTTGTCGCTTATTCATTTAATTTTAAACTTAATTATTTATCCTCTTGTCATCTACTGACACATTGAAGGAGCGTTCGAACATGGAAACTCGCAAAACTGAACCACTGGCACTGTCCGCGTCGTCGCTTATCGGGGATCGTGTCGTCAACCTTCAGGGTGAGGACATCGGCAAGATCGAAGAGATCATGATCGACATCAACACCGGTCGCGTCGCCTACGCCGTGCTGTCGTTCGGCGGCATTCTGGGGATTGGCAACAAACTGTTCGCCGTCCCGTGGGCGTCGGTGACGGTCGATCTGGAGAATAAGCGCGTTGTCATGGACGCGCACAAGGAACTGCTCGAACGCGCGCCCGGCTTCGACAAGGACAACTGGCCGCAGACACCCAACGGGCAGTGGTATCACGACGTTTACCGGTTCTACGAACAGGAACCGTATTGGACGGTCACGCCGTAACGCGGTCAAAGCCGACCACGCTGCTCACGATGCGACATAAAAACACCACTCTCATGCCCTTCCGATCGAGGCATGGGAGTGGGATTCTGATCGGCTTGCTGCTGGTCGCGCTCGTGCTGGCTGCCGCCGCATGCAATTTGAGCACGGCGCAGGAAGCACGCTTGATGGCGCTCGAACAGACGCGCACGGCGCAGCCCGACATCGAGCCACCCGCCGCCGGTGTTCCAGAAGCGACCGGCGATCCCGCCGGCATCCCCACGCAAATCACGCTTGTCTTCCAGAGCACGCCCGCGACCGTCCCGCCGCTGATCGGCGCTGCCGACGAGTGCGATCTGCTGCGCGTTTACGCGGGGGTCGATCCGGGCAACACGCTACGGCTGCGCGACGCGCCAGCCCTCAGCGGGACGCTCGTGATGCGCATTCCGAACAATGCGATCGTGATCGCCGTGCCGACGTTACAAGAAGTGCAGGCGGACGGGCATCACTGGCGCAACGTGATTTACACCGCGCCCGACGGCACGAATTACACCGGCTGGGCGGCGCGCGACGCCAGCACCAGCTTCGCCACGCTGATTCCCGAACGAGCGTGTTCGGGCTGAACTACCCCGCGCGGCGCTAAGCCGCCTCGACTTTCTTCACGGGCGCGGACGCTTCGATCGCCACGTCGGACAGCAGCCCGTAGACCGCTTCCCACGCCTCGCGCACCTCGGCGGTGAACGCCGCGCCAAGCCCGCGCGCCAGCGTCCACAGCAGCGCATCGCCGACGGTCTCGTAGTCCGACGGGATCAGCCCGTTTTCGGCGAAGCGGCGCCCCAACTGATGGAGCGACAGAATCAGCGTTTCGGAATATTCAAGCCCATCGCGGTTGTAGGCGATCATGCTCAACAGCTTGCGGCTTTGTACCTGAAGATCGGGCGTGAAGACGGCGCGCAGTGACGGGTCAAGTTCGAACAGGCGCATGTAGTACAGCGCCGATGCAGTCTCCGCCAGCGGTGCGACCTGCCGCAGGGTCTGCTGGACGAGTTGTTTCTGGCGCGCGCTGATCGTCATGATGCTGATCTCCATTTCATATCCGTTTTTGCTCGGCGATATACACTCATTTAATCAGCATTGGGGATTTCGATAATCCGCCTAATGACGGAAATCCTTTTCGGACTTTCACAGCAGCAAATGCTTGACAAACGTCGCAAAACTAATATCATTAGTTTTAAGACTATGCTTGTTAGTCTTCAAACAGGGGGGAGTATCCAATGGCGGCTGTTCAAGTTCAACCACAAACGCGGCGATTGACAACAATCGCCGCCCTGCTGCGGCTCGAAGGTCTGGCGGTATTGATCGGCGCAATCGCCCTTTATGCCGCGCAGTACGGCGACTGGCTGGCGTTCATCCTGCTGCTGTTCGTCCCCGATCTGTCGATGATCGGTTATGGGCGCGGATCGTCGACCGGCGCGGCGCTCTACAACGCGGCACACACCTACCTCGCACCCGCCTTGCTCGCGGCGATCGGCATGTTGGCATCAATGCCGCTCCTGCTCCAGATCGCGCTGATCTGGGCTGCCCACATCGGCATGGATCGCGCGCTCGGCTACGGGCTGAAGTACGGGGCGTTCAAAGACACCCACTTGGGACGGGTCTAGCCATGCCCTACCCGGCACAGATTTCCGCCGACGCCGTCCTTGACGAAGCCCGCGCGCTGCTCGAAGCCGAAGGCTACGAGGCGCTCTCGCTCCACCGGCTCGCGGCGGCGCTGAACGTCAAAGCGCCGTCGCTCTACCGCTACTTTGATGGCAAAGCAGCGCTTTTGCGCGCCGTCAACGAGCAGTTGACGCGCGAGTTGGTCGACGCAATGCGCGCCGCCGCCGACACAGCCGGCGATGGCGAAGCGCGCCTACCGGCAATGTTCCGCGCTTACCGCGCCTTCGCGCTCGCACACCCGATCGGCTACGGGCTGGCGTTCAGCAACACGATTCCCGACCAGCGCCTCGATCCGGCGATCGGCGAAGCGCTGGCGCTGCCGCTTCAGGCAGTGATGGCGGAAGTCTCCGGGGAAGCCCGCTCGCTTGATGCGCTGCGCGGCGCGTGGGCGCTGGTACACGGCTTTGTCACGCTTGAACTGAGCGGTCAGTTCCAGCGCGGCGGCAGTCTTGACGCGGCATTCGAGGCATCGTTCGCCGCCTACGTATGCGGCTGGCAGCGGTCGTAGACCCAATCACTCCAACGGTTTTGCTTTCTCCCGTGTTTCACCGTACAGTTGAAGGAGAAATGCAACCGCACGGAGGACGAGCATGGGCGGCAGACGGAATACGTGGGTGTTGTTGCTGTTGTGC
>JAEVZT010000649.1 GCA_023392115.1 Chloroflexota bacterium | reverse complement strand
CGGCTATGGCGAAGAACACATCTACCGCCACAGCATCGCGCTGCTCGATCTGAATGACCCGTCGAAAGTACTGACACGCCCCAAGTCGTACATCATGCAGCCGACCGAAACGTGGGAGATTCGCGGCGACGTGCCGAACGTCGTCTTTAGCTGCGCCAACATCGTCGTCGGCGACGAGCTGTGGTTCTACTACGCCGGTGCTGATCGGCTGATCGGCTTGGCGACAGCGCCGTTCGCGGATGTTGTCGAGTATGCGAGGCGAGGCGAATGACAGCGGCACCTGTCGGCGTGGCACTGGTCGGCGTGGGGGCGTTCGGCGAGTTCTGTCTCGCCGCCTTCCGCGAAATGCCGGAAGTCCTGATCGCCGCAGTTGTCGACACTGATGTTCCGCGCGCCGAGCACTTCGCGAAGGAATACGGCGCGCGCGCCTATTCGTCGCTTGACGCCGCGCTTGAGGACGAACAGGTTGAGGTCGTCGCGCTCAACACGCCACCGTACCTGCACGGGTTGCAGGGATTGGCGGCGCTGCGGGCGGGCAAGCACCTGTTTTGCGAAAAACCGCTGGCGCTGACGCTTGCAGAAGGCGATGAACTGATGCAAATGGCGAAGGCGCGGAATGTGCACCTAACCGTCGATTACGTCATGCGCCGCAGCGCGCTCTGGGAAGCGGCTGCGGCGCTGCGCGAGTCGGGTCTGTTGGGCAAGCTTCTGCACATGGACTTAGCGAATCATGCGGCGGGGTTAAATCTTGCGCGACAGCACTGGTTCTGGGACAAAACGCGCAGCGGCGGCATCTGGATCGAGCACGGCGTCCATTTCTTCGACGCGTTCGCGTGGGTCGCCGGGACGGTGGGCGTAATCGACGCCGCGCGGCAGTTCACCCGCGACGACGGCGCGGTTGACCGGGTTGAGGCGCTGGCGCGTTATGGCGATGCTGCCGCGCACTTCTATCACGGCTTCGACCAGAGCAGCGCCACCGAGCAGACGACTGTCCGCCTGACGTTCGAGCAGGGGTATCTGAGCTTGCACGAGTGGGTGCCGACGCGGCTGGAACTGCTGACGCCTGTCGCGCCTGAAAACGTTGAACGGTTTCTGCCCGGCAGCGTGACGACCGCGCGGCTGCCGGATGGGCGGGCAATGCTGCGGGCAGAACTGGTCGAGGGCAAATCGGCGGTCTACCGCCAGTGCATACAGGATGGGATGCGCGAGCTTACCCAAGCGGTGCGCGATCCGAGCAGAAAGCTCAACGTCACCGGGCAGCACGGCATAGACAGCCTGCGGATGGCTGTCGACGCCGAGCAGGCGAGTACCGGTACGATCTAAACCTCACGCTTGTATCTTGATCGCCTCAATGATGCGCTGCGTCGTCTCGGCGGTGCTGCCCGTGTGTTCGGTCGCATAGGTAACCCGCTTGAGCGTGGCGGCTTGTTCCCTGCAGCCGAGATAGTCGAGCATCATCGCCGCGCTCAAGACTGCCGCGCGGGGGTCAGCAGTGCCTTTTCCGGCGATGTCCGGCGCGCTGCCGTGAACCGGCTCGAACAGAGCGGGCGCGCTCGCGCCAATGTTGGCTGATGCCGCCAGCCCTAAGCCGCCGGTCAGCCCCGCCGCCAGATCGCTCAAGATGTCACCGAACAGGTTGGTCGTGACGATCACGTCGAACGGCGCGGCGTCTTGCGCCAGCAGCAGCGCCATCGTATCGACGAGCTTTTCCTCAACCTCAAGCTCAGGATAATCGGCGGCGACGGCGAGCGCCGTTCGCCTGAACAAGCCGCACGTCTCCTTGAGGACGTTGGCTTTGTGGACGATCGTCAGCTTGCGCCGGCGCGACAATGCCAACTCGCAGGCGGCGCGCGCGATCCGTTCCGAGGCGCGTGTGGTGATCACCCGTTCAAGGATCGCCTTTTGACCGCCGTCCTCGACGCGCTCGCGCCCGCTGTACATGCCTTCGGTATTCTCACGGACGATCAGCAGGTCGATGCCACGCCCGACGGCGGGGCGCAGGTTGGCGAACAGGTCGAAGTGACGGCGCAGCGCGAGGATCGGGCTTTGATAGCCTTCCACCTTGGTTGACGGCGACTGCGTCGCGCCAAAAAGAATCGCGTCGCTCCGCTCGCACAGCGCCAGCGTTTCCGGCGGGAGCGCGCTGCCCGTCCGCTCGAACGTTTCGTATCCCGCGTCGGCGGACTGGAATGCCAGCGGCAGGTCGAGCGCTTCAAGGACGCGCCGCGCCGCCGGAATGACTTCCTTGCCGATTCCATCCCCCTCGATCAGGGTAATCATTCGTGTAGTCATAATCTCATCCCTCGAAACGGCGCTGGAGCATAGCGACTAAACCGCCTGCATCGAGGATCGCCTGCACCGATGGCGAGGGCGGTGGGATGGGGAAGCGTCGACCGCCAGCGCGGATTTCCGCCGTCGTGAAGTCGATGCTGATTTCGCCACCTGTCCGCACGAGGTCAGCAAGTCCGGGGCAGATGATCGGGCGCACGCCCTGATTGATGCAGTTGCGGAAGTACAGCCCGCCGAACGACTCCCCGATCAGAATCGACACGCCCGACCACTTGATCGCCGTGACCGCCTGCTCGCGGCTGCTGCCACAGCCCCAGTTGCGCCCGGCGACGATCACGTCACCCTCACGGACTCCACTGGCGAAGGCGGGATCGAGATCTTCGAGCGCGTGGGCGCGGATGTCTTCCGGCGTGCGCAGCGTATAGGTGTACTTGCCGGGGAAGATCAGGTCGGTGTTGACGTCGTCCCCGTAAACCCAGCAGCGGTGTCGGGTCATCATGATAAGAACTCCGCGGGATGCGCGATCGCGCCGCACAAGGCGCTTGCGGCGGCGACATACGGATTTGACAGGTAGGTTGGCGCGTCGGGTGTGCCCATGCGCCCGCGAAAGTTGCGGCTGCCGGTGCTGATTGTCGCCTCGTTCGGCGCGGGGATGCCCATGTGATTGCCCATACACGGACCGCAGCCCGGCGTGGCGATCGTCGCGCCGGCATTGACAAGATCGGCGAGGATGCCGGTTTGCGCAGCTCGCAGCAAGATATCAGCGCTGCCGGGAATGACGATCAGGCGGATTCGCGTCCTGCGCCCCTTAACCACTTGGGCGGCGGCGACAAGATCGCTGTAGCGCCCGCCAGTGCATGTG
>JAEVZT010000420.1 GCA_023392115.1 Chloroflexota bacterium | reverse complement strand
GTTGGGGGTGAGGGGCATGTCTGCCCGCCGACCGAGCGACGTGAACAGGTCGACACACTGCGGAATGGTCAACAGGTTGCGCGTGCCGATCACGCTTGAGACGATCAGCACGTCGTTGATCGGGATACGCCACGACTCGTCAATGCCGTCGACGCCGACCGCCGTCCCGATGATCGCGCCGACGTTGCCAACGTTGCAGTCGGTGTCCCAGCCGCACATATTCGTGATTTGCAGCGTGCGCGAGAAATCGCCATTGCCGTACAGCAGACCGAGCGCGACAACGCCAGCGTTCGGGATGATGTGGACGACGCCCGGATAGCGGTCGTAGCCGAAATTGGCTTTCAAATGCGCGTAAGCCGCGCGCCAGTCGTCCGGCGTGTGGCTGTGGAAGTCAATCATCGCCTTGACGACGCGGGCGTACTCGCTGTCGTCGGGGATCAGGCTCAAGCCGGTTTGAATCAGCTTGAGCGGATCGCGCTCAGAAAATGCGGCGCTCACCAGCGCGGCGATGAAGCGCCCGCCGTAGATCGCGTTGCCGCCGTGCGTCACGCTCGACGCGCGCTCGGCGAAGTCGGCGGCGCGCGCCGGATCGTCTGGCGCGACCCAGCCCCAGATGTCGCTGAAAATCTGCCCGCCGATCTGCTCCGCCAGCGCCGCGCCGTTCTGCGCGACAGAGCCGGAGCGCGGCGCGGGGATGCCATTGGCGAGGTTGACATACGCCGTGTGTTCGGTTGAAACGCCGTAGCCGCCCCACCAGAACGTGCCGTGCTGGTCGCCGATGTAGTTGAGCACCGTCGCGCCGATCTGCTCGGGCGTCGCGTCAAGCCCGTAATCTTCAAGCGCGTGGATCAAGACCATCGGCACGGATGTATCGTCGTCGGGCTTGAAGATTTTGCCCTGATCTTCGTGGACGTAGGTCGTCAGCTCGCCGAGGTTGTCGCGGATGTCGTCATACGTCCAGCCTTCAAGCGGCGCGCCGAAGCGAACGCCGGCGCATTTACCGAGCCAGCCCGCGTAGACGCGCGCCTCGTAATCGGAAGGGAGTGTCATGGGGTCACATGCTTATTGTGGATAGGGCGAGCTTCTGCCCGACCTGCGCGCAGCAAGCCGGGCAGAAAGACTCGCTTAACGGTTAAGAACCTTCAGGAAGCGCCGAGTAGCTGTCGTCGAGGCACGCCTGCGCCTGCTGCGTGCCTTCCGCCATCATCGTTTCGAGGTCGCGCTCGCCGCCCTCGATCCAGCGGGTGCGAACATCCGCCAGCGCCGGGTACACGCAGTCAAAGAAGAACTGGCTGCGCAGGTAATTCGGCACGAGTGTCGAGTTGACGAGCTGGTTGTACGACACGCTCTTGATCGGGTCTTCGTCCCAGCCGAGTTCTTCCCAAATCGCCGGACCGTTCGGCGACCACACGCCGGCTTCCGCCGCCATGCGCTGCCCTTCGGGACCGGTCAGGAACTCGATCAACTGCCACGCGGCGTCCTTGTTGTCGCTCCCGTTCCACATGTAGTACATGTAGGAGTCCGCCCACGGGACGACGTCGCTGTCCGCATCAAAGCTCGGCGGCGCGACGACACCCCAGTTGAAGGTCGCCTGTTCCTCAATCGCCGGGATTTCCCAGTCGGAGATGGCTTGCATCGCCACGTCGCCCGACATGAAGGTGATCTCGCCGAACTGCTCGCCCATCGAGCTTGGCGTCGCCACCTGATCTTCGGTCACCAGACCGAGGCACCAGCGCATCGCCTCGATGGTTTCAGGCGAGTCCATGTAGCCGACAACCTCACGACCGTCTTCACTCGTCAGCTCGCCGCCGAGGTTGAACGAGAACGGCGACCACATCATACAGCCCTCGCCGCCTTCAATGCCGCCGACGCCGTAAATGCCGTTTTCAAGGTCGGTCAGCGCGAGCGCCGTCTGGCGGTAATCTTCAACCGTCCAACCTTCTTCGGGGTAAGCCATGCCGGCGGCGTCGAAAATGTCCTTGTTGTAGACGATGAAACCAGCAACCGCGTCACGCGGAGCGCCGTAGGTGCGCCCGTTGTAGACGCCGCGGCGGGCGGCGCTCTCGAACCAGCCCTCGTCAACATCCGATTGCTCGAGGTACGGGGTCAGGTCTTCAAGGAAGCCCTGCGCGGCGATGTCGGGCGAATAGTAGTGATACCACACGTCAGGACCGCTGCCGGCGGCGATGGCGGTAAGGACGCGGGTGGCGAAGCCGCTGCTCGGGTAGAGCGACAGGGCAACCTGCGTGCCGGGGTTAGCGGCTTCAAACGCGCGCGCCATCTGGAAATGGAGTTCGCGCGTGGCGGCGGTGTCGCGCCCGCGCTCGGTCGCCCACCAGTTGATGATCGTCGTGCCATCCTGCGCGCTCAGGCTCATGAACGGCACCAGCAAAAGGAGCACCACCACAAAAGCAAAAGCCTTCTTCATCTTTAGTTCCTCCACAAGTCACTTTCTTGATAGACAAGACGAATGAACCGATTAACCTTTCAATCCCTCGATAGATATGCCTCCGATCAACTGACGTTGAGCAAAAAAGAACAGCAGCAGGGGCGGTATAGATGCCATCAGCGAACCTGCCATGAGCAGGTTCCAGTTGGTATCTCGCACGTCTTGGAAAAAGCTCAAGCCCAGTGACACCGTGAACAGGTTCGGGTCGTTAAGGTAGATCAGCGGCTGTAAGAAGTCGTTCCACACGCCGACAAATGTGAAGACGACGACCAGCACCAGCGCCGGGCGCGACAGCGGCAGGATGATGTGCCAGAACACCTGAAAGCGGTTCGCGCCGTCGATGTACGCGGCTTCGTCAAGGTCGAACGGGATGCTCATCATGTACTGCCGCACCATGAAGATTAGGAACGAGCTTCCGGCGAAGGCGGGCACGAACTGCGGCAGGTAGGTGTTGATCCAGCCCAAGCGCGAGAAGATGATGA
>JAEVZT010000618.1 GCA_023392115.1 Chloroflexota bacterium | reverse complement strand
CTTCACAGGACCCGCGACCGACCTTGAAACCTTCCTTGACGCGATCGTCGCGCGCAAGCCGGAAGTAATCGGCATCAGCTACCGGCTGACGCCGGAAAACGCGCGCACGCTGCTCGAAGAACTGGGCGGTATGCTCGATGCGGCGGGCGTCCTCGGCAAAACACGTGTGCTGTTCGGCGGCACGCCGCCGGTTGCCGAAGTGGCGCGCGAGTTCGCTTATATCGATCGGGTGTTCAGCGGTGAAGAGTCGCCGCATGAAGTGCGGGCAGCCCTGCGCGGCGAGCTGACGCAGCAGGCAGACGACGCCTCTTTCCCGCAGAGCGCGATTGAACGCATTCGCTGGAAAGCGCCATACCCGATCCTGCGCCATCATTTCGGCATCCCCGCGCAGACGATTCAGCCGACGATCGACGGCATCGCCAAGATCGCCGACGCGAAGGTGCTGGATGTGATTTCGCTCGGCGCGGATCAGGACGCGCAGGAGAATTTCTACCGCCCCCTGAATCAAGACCCGCGCAGCAGAGGCGCGGGCGGCGTTCCCTTCCGCAGCGAAGACGATCTACGCGCGCTGTATGCGGCGAGCCGGTGCGGAAATTACCCGCTGCTGCGCTCGTACTCGGCGACTGCCGACCACCTTCGCTACGCCGATATGTTGGTGCGGACGATCAACAACGCGTGGTGTGCTACGTCGCTGTTCTGGTTCAATGCCATGGACGGACGGGGACCCTCGCCGCTTGACCAGTCGATCCGCGAGCATCAGGAATTGATGCGCTGGCACGGCGAGCGCGGCATTCCCGTCGAGGGCAACGAAACCTATCACTGGGGCATGCGCGACGCGCCAGATGCGGTTGTGTGCGCGTCCGGCTATCTATATGCCTACAATGCGAAGCGGCACGGCGTCCGCGACTACATCTTGACCTATATGTTCCAGAGTCCGCCGCAGCTTTCGAACACGATGGATCTGGCGCGCTGTCTGGCAATCCACGAACTGAGCGAGACGTTCGCCGACGAGGACTTCCGCATCTGGAAGCAGACGCGCACCGGCTTGTTAAGCTTCCCGGTCAACCCCGCGCGGGCGCGGGCGCATTTGGCGCAAAGTACGATGCTGCAAATGGCGGTCAAGCCGCACATCATCCATGTCGTCGGCTATACCGAAGCCGATCACGCCGCCGACGCCGACGAGGTGATCGAGAGCGCGCGGATGACGCAGGAGATCGTCGAAACCGCGCTGCGCGGCAGCCCGGACATGACATCTGATCCAGTGGTGCAGGCGCGCAAGCGGCAGTTGATCGAGGAAACGCGTCAGCTTCTCGACGCGATCCGCGCGTTGGGGCAGGACGCCGACGATCCGCTCAGCGATCCAGCGACGCTGGCACGGGCGGTCGCCGTCGGGCTTCTCGACGCGCCGCAGTTGGTCAACAATCCGTTCGCGCCGGGACGTGTGCGCACGCGCAGTGTCGACGGGGCGGTCGTATCGATCGACGAGTACGGCAAGCCGCAGAGCGAACTCGAACGTCAGCGCCGCCTGCAAGTGGAGTTGTAACACCTTTGCATTAATGACGAGGGCGAGCCAGCAGCTCGCCCCCACGCGTCTCATCCCCGCTTGACTTCCCCAAACAGTGGAAATAGGCTATCGTTGAAGCGTATGATTTGTGCTTCTTGTCACGAATGGGCATGGAGGCTGGCATCATGGAACGTTCCCATTTATTGGCACTCCTGACAATTCTTATCCTCGCCTTTGGCTCCACCGTACACGCCCAAACCGACCCAACCTGCGATGGCGCGCCGCTCCCGCGCTTGTCCGTCGGTGGGTTAGCGCGCGTCACACCCGGCGACCCGAATAACGTCCGTGACGTTCCGGCACGAAGCGGGACGCTCGTCGGCGCGATTCCGGGTGGTGAAGTGTTCGCAGTGCTCGAAGGTCCCGAATGCGTCGATGGACTCAACTGGTGGCGTGTTGAGTACGAGTCGCTGACCGGCTGGACGGTTGAAGGGGCGGGTACGGACTACTGGGTCGAGCCGTATCAAGCGCCCACATCCACGCCGACGCCCGCGCCAGCAGCCGATTACGTCTTTCCGGTGGAATCTATCAACCAGTTAGCGGTCGGCGTGACGGCGCGGGTGATCAACGACGATCCTCGCGCGGAAACGATCACGCTGACGGTGCGCGCCGAACCGAGCCGCAGCGCCGCCGCTGTCGCCCAACTGCTGGAAGGCGATCTGGTGACGCTGGTCGGCGGAATGGAGGAAGCAGACGGCTTGCGCTGGTGGCAGATCGAAACCGAAACCGGCACGATCGGATGGACGATCGAGGGGCTGCTGAACGTCGATCGCGGCATTTACGAGCGCACGCTGCTGGCGATTTGCCCGGCAGAGGGTGAGCGGATCGCCTACCGCGTCGACGATTACATTGTAACCAGCGGACTGGATGGGAGCGACCCGTGTACGCTCGACTATCTTTCAATTTCGCCCGTGCATACGTTCTGGGAATTCTTCTTCTACTTCCCGAACCGCTTCGTCCCGTCTCCTGACGGCGAATACTTCCTGTATATGGACGGTCGGGGTGGGAGCAGTTCTGACCTGTACCGCTTGTCACGCGATGGGCGCGAAAATGTGGCGTTGACGCAGGGCGGCGGGCTTCAGTGGGCGGAATGGTCGCCGGATGGGGAGCGCATTGCCCTGTCGCGCCTGCCGCAAATCTGGACGATGCGCGCGGACGGCAGCGTCCCCGCCGCGCTGACGCAGGGCAATCGCCCCAAGCCGTGGGTGACTTGGCTGCCGGACAGCGAAACCGTTGTCTACCTCGAACAAGAACGAGGTCACAGCCAAGTTTACCGGGAAATCGAGTCGGTCTTCTTCCTGATCAACACGCAGCGCGGCGGACTGCGCGAAATCCTGCGGACGACGCTCGACATCCGCGATGCTGCCGTATCGCCGGATGGGACGATGCTGGCGGTTGTCGGCTGGCTGTGGGAGCAGGGCGAGCCGATCGACAACGTGACGTGGGTCATCGATCTGGCGACGACCGAGGTGATTTTCGAAAGGGCGACGGCGGACGAATCGATCGTATGGACGCCGGACAGCCGCGCGCTCGTCTACCGGTATGACGGCACGCGGCTCGTGGTGCTGCCGGTCGACGGGAACGATCCTCAGACAACGGAACTTGTCACTACCGGCGGATTGGCACACTGGTACACCTTCATCCGCTGGGAAACTGATAATACGTTTCTCGCGATTGACAGTGAAAACGTGGTGCTGCGGGTGGATATCTCGACGGGAGAGGTAGAACCTTACTAGGCGCAAACACGGTTAAAAAGTTTGCCCGACGACTAGGTTGTGCTGTCGGATTAGGCACCTGTAGAGCATGAAGCCAGACCCTTAGCGAGTCTGGCTGTCAATTCATACGCGCTCGCGTCACCGCGTATTCAATTGACAAAGGATCGCTCATGCGCTTGGAAGCATCGAGGATTTCAATGCCGACGATGTTCCCGTTCGAGTCATAGTCCAGAATTGTTCCCGGCTTATCTTCATCGCTCTCATC
>JAEVZT010000604.1 GCA_023392115.1 Chloroflexota bacterium | reverse complement strand
TGCGTCTGATGTGTATTAGTGACTGAGCTTGTGATCACCGACGCCATCCAACAGTTGATCGACTCGGAGTACGAGGTGCGTCACTACACGCTGCGCGGCTGGTGGATCGACGCCGGAAAGTCGGACTCGATCATTCTGGCGAACCAGCTTGTGCTCGGCGAACTGCCTTATACGCCCTCGCCGGACGACCCGAACGTCATCATTGGACACTGCGATGTGTCTCCGCGCGTCATCATCGGCGAGAATAGCAAGATCATCGACAGCACGGTGCGCGGTCCCGTGATCATCGGCGATAATGTCACCGTACGTGACAGCTACATTGGTCCCTACACGTCGCTTGGCGACAACGTGACGGTCGAGAACAGCGAGATAGACGCCAGCATCGTCATGCGCGACTGCGCCATTCGTAACATTGCCGGACGCATCGACCGCAGCCTGATCGCTGATAACTCGAAGCTGTCAGCTGCCGATCAAGTGCCGGCGGTTCACCGCTTCATTCTGGCAGAAAACAGCTACGTTCAGTTGTAATCGCTGGCGCAGGCGAGAAGCCGGGGGCGCGCCTTGATTGAGGGCAAACATTCTGCGTTCATCATCAGGCAGGGCGAACCGCTCAACGGCGGCGCGCCCGTCGAGCTGTTGGCGCAGCACGCGATCACGCCAAATGACCTGTTCTTCGTCCGCTGCCACGCGCCGATACCGGTCGTTGACCGGCTGACGTATCGCCTGCGCGTCGAAGGGCGGATTCAGACGCCGCTTGACCTGTCGCTCGACATGCTCACCGCCTTCCCCCGCCGCGAGTTTCCGGCGTTTCTCCAGTGCGCGGGCAACCGTCGACGCGAAATGGAAGCGGTCGCGCCAATCCCCGACGAGATCATCTGGGATACGGAAGCCATCAGCAGCGCCGTCTGGAGCGGCGTCGCGCTGGCGGACGTGCTCGAAGCGGCGGGCGTCGGTGACGGGACGGGTGGGCACGTCGCGTTTGAAGGGCTGGACGCGATCAGCAAGGGGGGCGAGTCGTTCCCCTTCGGCGGCTCGATTCCACTCGACAAGGCGCTGCGCGGCGATGTTCTGCTCGCCTATGCCATGAACGGCGATCCGCTGCCGCCGGCGCACGGTTTTCCGCTGCGGGTTGTCGTCCCCGGCTACATCGGCGCGCGCAGCGTCAAGTGGTTGGGACGAATCGTCGTGCAGGACGCGCCGTCGGATAATTACTATCAGGCGCGCGCCTACCGCCTATTTCCGTCCGATGCCTCGCCGCGGAAGGCGGACTGGGACGCGGCGATGATGCTCGGCGAAGTGCCGGTGGTGTCGATCATCGGCTCGCCCGACGCGGATCAAACGCTGCCCGCCGGTGACATCGTAGTGCGTGGCGTCGCGCTGGTCGGCGGCGGCAGGCGTGTCGAGCGCGTCGACGTATCGATTGACGGCGGTCAAACGTGGGCGCGCGCCGATCTGCTGGATGACGGCGGGCGCTGGTCGTGGCGTTTGTGGGAATGGCGGACACACCTCACACCGGGCAGCTACGAAGTCGCCGCCCGCGCGTGGGATTCGGCGGCGAACACGCAGCCAGAGCGCGTCGAAACGGTTTGGAACTTCAAAGGCTACATGAACAACGCCGTGCATCGCGTCCGCGTCCGAGTCGAGTAGGGAAAAGCAACCCCCTCTCCAACTCTCCCCCGAATTCAGGGGAGAGCGCGAACAACAGCGAGGCGTTTTGGTCAGGGGTGGGGTTCTGTTATTGGCAAAGGAGCCGCGCATGCAGCATTTGAATACGCTGACGGAAGTCGTCAACGCCGTGTCGACGGTAGCGGAACTGGCGCGCGCGTCGCAGACCTACCGCTTCGGCGTTGCCGGCGCTGTGACGTTCTTCATGCACACCGGTCATGCCGACGTCCGCTTGATTCGCCACGCCGATCCGGTGATCGAAGTGACGGCGCAACTTCAAGCGCCGTTCGCGTGGCGCGTCGCCACCGATCAGGATGACGCGGGCGTGTACTTCGTCGCCGTCCGCCGTCCCGTCGTCGGCGCGATGGCGGGCGCGAGCTTTGCCGTTACGGTTCCATTGAACACGCACCTCGTCCTCAAACTCGACGACTGCCGCCTGACCCTCGAAGGGCTGAGTGGTACGGTCGAAATCCCCGCCTCGACGAGCGAAATCACGATTGATAAAAGCAGTTGACAGTTCAAAGGGCACAGTAAGTACACTGAAGTGCTTTCTGTAAACTGTGAACTCCTTTTCTTTTTCCGCGCGCCCCGCTATTATTGATGATTGACATCTTTTTTATTCAGAAGGAGTGCGGCAGCATATGACCGCTGACATTTCCAAGCGTGGTTACGCGCAGCCCGACGTGCTGGTTTCGACTGATTGGGTCGCCCAACATCTGAACGACCCGAACGTGCGGCTCATCGAGTCGAACGAAGACTCGCTGCTGTACGCATCGGGACACCTCCCCGGCGCGGTGCAGGTCGACTGGACGCATGATCTCAACGATCCGCTGCGACGCGATTATCTGAACAAGGACGGCTTCGAGGCGCTGATGCGGCGCATTGGCGCGACGCACGACACGACCGTCGTCTTCTACGGCGACAAGAACAACTGGTGGGCGACCTACGCCTTCTGGGTGTTCCAGTTGTTCGGGCATACGAACGCGAAAGTCATGGATGGTGGACGCGCCAAATGGGAACGCGAAAATCGACCGATGACGCGCGAAGTGCCGAACTACCCGCCGACCGACTACACGGCGCAGGAACGCAACGACAGCGATATCCGCGCCTTCCGCGACGAAGTGCTGGCGCATTCGCAGGCGGGTAAGCCGCTGGTCGACGTGCGCAGCGCCGCCGAATTTAGCGGCGAGCGTCTGCACATGCCCGATTACCCGAACGAGGGCGCGCTGCGCGGCGGACACATTCCCGGCGCGAAGAACGTCCCGTGGAGCAAGGCAGTCAACACTGAAGACGGCACATTCCGTCCTGCCGATGAACTGCGTCTGCTTTACGAGCAGGAACAGGGCTTGAGCGGCGACGAAGAAGTCATCACCTACTGCCGCATTGGCGAGCGGTCATCACATACATGGTTCGTCCTCAAGTACCTGCTCGGCTACCCGGATGTTCGCAACTATGACGGCTCGTGGACGGAATGGGGCAACCTCGTCAACGTGCCGATCGAGCGGTGAGGCAAGATGGCGGAATACCCTGAAACACTTGCGGAAGTGGTCGAGGACATGCAGTCGATCACCGACCGGAGCGATCG
>JAEVZT010000416.1 GCA_023392115.1 Chloroflexota bacterium | reverse complement strand
TACTCATCGCCGGCTTGATCGCCGGCGTCGCGGGATACTGGATCGCGCGCAAGCGCCGCGTGCGAACGCTTCCGATCGGCTGGGCAGCCCTGCTGCTGCTGACTATGGCGGCGGTCGTGCTTGTCTCGACGGGGATCAGCAACCTGCACGAGTTCCCGTTCGGGCGAATACGGCACGTCTTGGTCGGCAGCATGGCGTTGATCGTGATGTGGTCGATGGCGATCGCGCAAGCTGCGCGGGTCTTGCGTGGACATACGGCGCGCGCGCTCGTGATCGGCGCGACGCTGCTGATCGCCGTTCCCGCCCTCGGCGAGAGCGCGCGGCTGATCGCCCGTTTCAACCAGACCGATAACCGCGAGCATCTGTGGCGCTGGTCAGATGCCAGCCTGCCGCCCGACGGGATGATCCTGATGGAACCGGAAAGCCGTCTGTACGACGCTTGGAATCGCCCTTGGCGCGGCTACGACGGCGCGACCTCGTTCACATGGTGGCTTGAAACGGACTTTCTCGCGCAGTCGCCGGAACAGCTGGCAGAACGCGGGATGGCGTACTTTGTCATGGATGACGACGACCGGCAGCGCATCCCCGCGCTTGACGAGTTCGCCGCTCGCCTGATGCCGCTCAAGACGATCCGCGACGGCGTTGGATCGCCAATCCACATCTACCGCATCCTTCCGCCCGAACATCAGGTTGAAGTCGTCTTCGGGGAACAGATCGCGCTTGAAGGCTATGACCTCGACAGCGCGAACGGTCGGATCAGCTTTCGCCCGTACTGGCGAGCCTTGCGCCTGCCGGACACGAATTACTCGATGTTCGTCCATGTCTACGGCGATCAAGCGCTGCCTGTAGCGCAAGGCGATACAGCGCCCGCCGGCGAGAACCGCCTGTCGCTGACGTGGAATGATCCCGACGAACGGCTGATCGGCGCTCAGGTAACGCTCGATCTGCCGCCCGGCGACTATACGCTCGCCATCGGGCTGTACGATTTTAGCAGCGGCGCGCGTCTGCTTACGGATGACGGGGCGGACGCCTACCGCATCCCGGTGACCCTCGGCACGTAGCGGCGATCTTTACTCGATCCGGCTGGCAGCGTTGAGGGCGATGCAGGCGAGACACTGCCCATCACGGACGATCGCGTAACCGAGCGGAAGATTGTCCTGCGTCGGCGGAAAGTCGACGTTGTAGACGATCATCAGCGCGACGCGCCCGCTTTGACGCGCAAGGATCGACGCCTGCGCGATCCATTCCGCCTGCTCGGCGATCGATGTGTTCGCCGCCCATTCGTAACCGGGGATCGCTGCCGCGCCGCCGCTTCCCTCAAACGACAGGTAGCCGATTTCGGTCAAGCACAGCGGCGTGCCGGGAAAAACCGCGCTGTAGGTGTCGAGCAGCGCCGGAAGGTAGCGGCTGTGATGGCTTGAACGCGGGTCGCCGTCGCTCGCGTTCGGCGGCACGACGCCTTCGGTATAGTGGACGCCGATGCAGTCGGCAGATGCCGCCGCGCCCGCCGCTGCTAACCCTTCGAGGAACGGCAGATCGTCGCAGCCCGAAGCGCCACACGCGCCGTTGAACTGCTCGGTCGGCGTGAGCGCGCCGCTGATGACCATCACGTCGGGGTTCGCCGCCTTGATCGCCGTATAAGCCGCGTCGAGCATGCCGGCGTAAGCCGCCGGATCGATCTGTCCCGCCGCCCAGCGGTCGGGCAGATTCGCGCCTTCCCAGACTTCAATCGCATCGGGCGCGAGCGCCGCCAGTTCACCTAAGAAGGCGGCGAATAGACCGGCGTACTCGTCCGGGCTTTCCGCCATCTGCGCCGGGTCGCCGCTGACGCTCAGCAGAATCTTGAATCCCCGGCTGCGCGCGGCGTCAATCGCCCCCTGCGCGATCCCGGCACCGTCGCCAAGACTCCAGCGGATGTCGCTTTTCGCCCATGTCATGCCTGCGCGTCGCATCAGTTCGGGGTAGGCGAAGCTGAAGACCTGCCCGCCGAGCGCGAAATCGACCGCCGTCAGCGTTGGCACGAGCGTGATTGCCGCTGTCGAAGTCGCGGTCACGTTCGGCATGGGCGTCGCCGTCAGCGCCGCGCCCGACGGGATGATCAACACCTGCCCGACGAGGAGCTGATTGATATTGGTTAGCGCATTCGCCGCGGCGATCGCCTGTACGGTCGTACCGAAGCGCTGTGCGATGCGCGCCAGCGTGTCGCCGGACTGGACGACGTAAGTCGTCGTTCCCGCTGGCGTCGGCGTTGCGCTCGGCGTTTGGGTTGGGGGAACTGTCGGACTGGGCGAGAATCCTGCCGTCGGGGATGGCGTGGCGATGAACGGCTGCGGGTCAGTTGAAGACGCTGTTGGGCTGGGCGTGATGCCTGTCGTCGGCGTCACGCCGGGGATAATCAATACCTGCCCGACGTAGATCAGGTCGATATTGGTCAGCCCGTTCGCCTGCGCGATCGCTGCGGCGGTCGTGTTAAAACGCTGGGCGATGCGCGCCAGCGTGTCACCGGATTGGACGACGTAAGTTGTCTGCCCGCCGTCCTGCTGGGCAGCGACCGCGAGGCTCAGGCTCACAATGAGCAGCGCGGCGATCAGGAGCAGCCATCGACGCATCCATCCCCTCCACACATGGTTAGCCAGCATTTCGCCGGAGGCTAAAGCGCTCCGGCAGTTCATACCCGTAAGCCGCCTGAAACCGGCTGTTCAGCCCCTTCAGGCGGCTTTTCTTTCTTTGCCCGATGTTTGAGCGTCGGGCGGCACCCGATTAGTACCTGTACAGCGGGATGTAGAGCACCTGCCCGACATAAATCCGGTTCGGGTTCGTGATCCCATTGTACGCGACGATCGCCTGAACCGTCGTGCCGAAGCGTCGGGCGATGCTCGCCAAGCGGTCGCCGCGCTGGACGTAGTAGGTGATGACCTCCTGCTGCGGCGGCGGTGGGTAGCCGCCGGGGATGATCAGCCGCTGCCCGACGAAGATGCGGTTGACGTTGCCGATGCCGTTGGCGCTGGCGATCGCGGCGACGGTCGTCCCGTACTGCCGGGCAATACTCGCCAGCGTGTCGCCGTAGCGAACGATGTGTATCACGTGCTGCGGCGGCGGTGTCGTCCCGCCGGGGATGACCAGCCGCTGCCCGACGTAAATCAGGTTGAAGTTGAAGATGTTATTCGCGGCGGCAATCGCTTCCGGCGTCACGCCGAACGCCCGCGCGATGCGGTAGAGGGTATCACCGGGTTGAACAATGTACGTCGTCTGGTAGCCGAACTGCGCGTCCGCCTGCGCCTGAAGCGCCATCGGTGAGACGAGCATGAGGGCAATCGAGACGAGGAAAATGAGACGGCGCACGGCACACTTCCTTTCTTGGATGATGCACCTATTGACTTGTATTGTCACTATAGCACGAAGCCAAGAATCGTACTTCCGACGTAAGGCGGAATTTAGGCGGAGAGGCACATCGTTGGCGAAAGTACACGAGCGATCGGCGCACCGGAATAACGATCGCCGCCACAACCCGCCATTTGTCTACTTCTCACAGTCAAATTCAGCCTATTTTGTCTATTTCTGCTCCTAAAACGCCACTTTTGGACGCATATAATGACTTTCATGCTCGCTAATTAGTAAAACTCAACAAGTGGAGTTGCTCGTATGGCTACGATTGAAATGACGACCACCGGGACTGAACTGAAGCCCTCGGCAGAAATCCTCAGTTCACCAGCGGCATTACTCCAGTGGGCGAAAGAAAGCGGCATTAAAGAAGTCGACGTCAAGTTCAGCGACATTCGCGGCGTGATGCAGCACTTCAGCGTGCCCTTCGTACATTTTGACGAAGATGTGTTCACCGAAGGGCTTGGCTTTGACGGTTCGAGCATTCGCGGCTTCCAGACGATTGACCAGTCCGACCTGAATCTGATCCCGGACATCAGCACCGCCGTCATCGACCCGGTTCCGGCAATGCCGACGCTCAGCATCCTGTGCGATGTCGTGGATGTCAACGGCACGCCCTACCCGCGCGATCCTCGCGGCGTCGCCCGCCGCGCCGAGAAGTACCTGACCGACAGCGGCATCGCCGACGTATGCTACTTCGGACCCGAAGCCGAGTTTTACATCTTCACAAGCGCCCGCTGGGGCAGCGCCGAAAACGGCAGCTTCTACGAGGTCGACTCCAGCTCCGGTTTCTGGAACACGGGCGCCAACGGCACGCCGAATCTGGCGTACCGCCCGCGCATCAAGGAAGGTTATTTCCCCGCCCCGCCGACCGATAAGCTTCAGGATTTGCGCGCGCAGATGG
>JAEVZT010000476.1 GCA_023392115.1 Chloroflexota bacterium | reverse complement strand
CCCAACCCCACCGTGTCATGCGGAATGGCGCCGATTCCGGGCAGCATATACTCCGGGCTAAGTTCGCACACATAACGGTAGAGCGCGTCCTCGAAAACAGGCGCAGCGGTGAAGCGTGATGGAATCGCGCGGTTTCCCCACGGCTTCCCGTTGAGCGTGATGCGTGATTTCAGGTGCGCGCTGATAGTCTGCGTAGGGACGAGCGCCGTTTTGAGCGCGTTGACGATCGGGACAAGCGTATTCGTCGCGGGTTCAACAGGGATTTCCGGCTTATGCACGATAATTTCGCCGGACTCAATCCAGTTGTTGAGCGCGGTTTGCAGCTGCCGCGTCTGGTTTCGGATGGCGGTGATTTGCGCGATATCCGGCTCGCTGCCGCCGCTCACCTGATTGATATATGCGTTGGTCGCGCGAACCAGCTGCGCGGCAGCGCCGCGTGTCGACTGAATGGCGGGCGGGAGTGTGCCGTCCTTGCCCGCCGCTTCGAGATAGGCGATGTGTGCTGCAGCAAGCCGGTTCGCCTTCAGCACAGCATCGGTGACCGCCGTGCGTTCGGCTGCCGTCACGCCGTCGGGCAGCACGGTCTGGAACTGCTTCTCGATTTGCATGACCGCGCCGGAGAACGGGCGCGTGTACCAGTGGTTTAACGAATCTGGTTCGGCGCTGCTCACGTTCCCGCTGATGCCTGTCCCCTTGGGCAACGCGTGTTCGAGGAGCGCCACCAGTCGTGTCGGCTGGGCGACGGCGATCTGTCGGATGCTGCGCTGCACGATGGGTGTTCCGGTCGCCAGCTGCATCGCATGATGGACGACACCGCCTGAACGCACAATCCGTTGAAAACCCGTCGAAATTACCCCGGAAGGAAGCGTGGCGGCGCGCACCTGCGCCCAGACGGTACTGCCAGAGGCGGGCAGAATGCGGGCATGGGCGCTGCGCGTGAGCTGCAAGGTGTCGCCCTCTTCGAGGCTGGCAACCCGTGACTGCCACCGGTTCGCAACCAGCGAGGCGTAGGTCGCCTGCTGCAGCGTCTGGTTAATGGAGCGCAGGGCGGCAACTTCGCTCCAAGCGCGCGCCATGAATGCTTCTTGATGCTCACGCACGACTCGCACGCCCAAACCAGCCGCGCCCCGCGCGCGTACAAGCGTGTTCACTACACTATAATAAACTGGTTCTTCCGGTTTGGGACGGCTGCCCCTCTCGCTGGCGGGTGCTGGCAGCGGCGCGCCCTTCAACTGCTCGCGCCCATAAATTGGCGGCGTCACAACCGGGTCGTCTACTCGGTAATCATAGGCTTGCGCGTCAGGTTCACTGGCTTCCGACGTGAGGAACGTGTATAGGGCTTGGCGCAGCGGATCAACGATGCCGGGCAGCGAGATGTCCGGTAGATCAGGCTCGCTTCTTGGGATCGTCGGCATACGCGGCGAGCCGCCTGATGCCATCGCCGTCGGCGAAACGAGCGCGCCAAAGAAATACGTCGTGTCGCGGACTCCCTTCGGCAGGGGAATACCCATATGGCGCAAATCCATGTCGCGCCGCCCGACAGTCGCATTCAGTTCACGCGGCTGTAAGCGCGTGACCAGCGTCTCAAAATCACCTGCGCGGCTGGTGCGAAATGACCACGAATAGTAAACCGGTAGGTCGATGTCACCGGTGTCGCCGAGTGACCATGACAAGTCGTTCCCGACATCGTCCGTCACTGTGAGTCCGAGTCCCGCCCGTCGACCCGCTTCGAAGGTCGGCACGAGGCAGGCGATATAAGCGGTATCGGGCTGCAAGTTGCGCGGCGAGAGTATCCGGCTGATGAACGCTTCCGGCGTCTCCTCAAGCGCCGCCGTGAGCTGGGCGGGCTTGTAAAGCTCGGTCGACTGTACGTGCGCCCATGCCCACATCTCGTTCAAGTCCGGTAGGAGTTCCGCGAGTGGTACCGTGAGGACTGGAAGCTGCGCTCCGGCGCGCATCGTGATCGCCACCGCGCTTTCGCCGACGGTCACCAATGTCAGCCACGGCAGCAGGTGATCGTCGGCGTCCGGCACGGCAGGTGTGAACATCCATGGCAGATCGGGCGTGGAGAACTCGACTGCCGGGAAGTAATTCGGCTCAAAATCGACAGTGCCCGGCTCCGGATCAAGGCGAATGATCTGTGATGGCTCAATGCCGACCACGTCACCCGGTCCGCGAAGGCGCAGGGTCTGGTCTGCGACCTGCCCGCCGACCGTAATGTTGACGGCGATGCTGGCGGAAGCTCCTGCCGTTTGGGGTACGAGTTTTCGCACCAGACCGCGCCGCAGCCAAGGCGTGAAGCGCAAGTTCAGGTCACTCATGAAGGTTGCCTTTCGCTGCTGGTGACGACAACGTCCGTCGTGCGACCTCTCGAACGCATCGTTTGATTGGCTTCGGCATAGGTCATGACGCGTGTGGTTTTCTTCAACGCGTTCGTCAACGTCTCGCGATCGACGACGACGTAGCGCGCCGCTTGGAGTTGATAGACCTGCGCCGTTCGCTTGCCGACTACCGGATGCCGCGCTCGATCGTGCGTGACGACCTGCGCCTGTACTGCGTTCAAGCTAAGCGTATCGGGTCTATATGTCTCGCTTCGACGTGAACCGGAGGACTCGAATTCCGGGTCATAGGTGATCTGCTTGTAGTCGTAAACCGTGTCGGCGGTGCTACCGCCGTCGGCATTATCGTCGCCGAGACGCAGCCCGCCTTTCATTTTCTCGAAGGACGGCGCGCTCAGCTTCTCGTCATTCGCAAGCTCGAAGAACTGCGCCGGAGCGAACCAGTCCTCGACGAATTCCCACTCAAGGTCAGCGCCGCCGACCTGTACTTGAGTGATCCGCAGGGTGTCTTCGCCGCTGATCCCGGCATTGCCGTAATGCTCCAGCTCGACGTCAAGCGGCGCCACGCGCTGTACCACCTCGACCGATCCCGCGGGATGAACTGCGGTTACCGCCCCCTCGTCGCTGTCGGCAAGCAGTACCGCGCCCATGCGCGCGCCCTCGTCGACAGCGCGCCAGCTTTCCAAGTCTTCAAACGCAGTAATTACGTCCGCCAGCACCGGCACGTCGTCGGCATCGTCGATTGCGCTCCTGTCGCCAATCGTCTCCTCAATGTCGACTTCCTTCTTGAGCCCCAAGAGCTTGAACTGTGCTGTGCCGCGCACGTAATACGGGTTTGGTCCGCTGATGTGCCCCGTGAGCAGCACGCCCATCAATTCGATCGACGCCGCGCTGATGGTGATGTAGAAGCGCAGGTCAGTCCGGAATTGAAACGGCTTGAACTGGATGAGCGTGTTGATCTCGACGCCGCCTTCGACCTTGAAACCAATCAGCGACGCCGTCAGGTACAGTCCTGCGCCGAACTGCACCGTATTCGACGTCAGCGCGAGATACGCTTGCAGCGAAATATTGAGCCA
>JAEVZT010000462.1 GCA_023392115.1 Chloroflexota bacterium | reverse complement strand
CCGCTGATCGACCCGGAACGCTACCAGACCGTCTACAGCCGCCAGCAGGGATCCGCCGCCGCGCCGACCGCCGGGCTGCATTTCACGCCCGATCTGCTCGTCCGCCTGCGCGAGAAAGGCGTATTGTTCGCTAACTGCACGCTCCACATCGGCTTGGGGACGTTTCAGCCCGTCAAAGCCGAGGACATCCGCGAACACCACATCCACAGCGAGCGCGCGGTACTGACCGCCGACGACGCCAACATCATCAACCGGGCGAAACTGGCGGGCGGCAGGATCATCGCCGTTGGCACGACGGTGACGCGGACGCTCGAAACCGCCGGAATTCTGAGCGAGGGCGGCGATCCCGCCCATCCCGAACGCTCGATCGACGCCTGCCCGTGGCGTCCGGTGATCGCCTTCGAGCGCGATACCAACCTCTTCATCTACCCCGGCTACCGCTGGCGCGTCGTCGACGCCATGATCACCAACTTCCACCTGCCGAAGTCGACCCTGCTCATGATGATCAGCGCCTACGCCGGACGTGAAAACGTCATCAACGCCTACGAAACTGCCAAGCGCGAGGGCTACCGCTTCTTCTCGTTCGGCGACGCCATGTTCATCCGCTGAACGCGGCTATCGGGCATTGACGTTCGCCCGCCCTCCCTTTACAATAACCATCTCACGTTAGCCAATTTTCCCCGTAGTCCGTGCCTCGCATCGGCTGCGGTGGCAAGTGAAGATTGGAGTCTCTCACACATGTATGCAATTGTTCGTTCTGGCGGTCGTCAGTACCGCGCTGAAGTGGGTGCGACGATCGATGTCGAGCGCCTCCCCAATCCGGTCGACGAAAAGGTTCTACTCAACGAAGTCCTGCTGATCGGCGATGGCGACCGGACGCAGGTCGGGACGCCGCTCGTGGATGGCGCGTCGGTGACAGCGACGGTCGTGGCGCAGTACCGCGCCCCCAAGATCATCGTCTTCAAGTACCGCCAGCGCACCAAGTACCGTCGCAAGCGCGGTCACCGTCAGTATTACACCCGTCTCCGTATTGACGATATTCAAGTCTAAGGTGGGCTGAGATGGCACATAAAAAAGGTGGCGGTTCAAGCCGCAACGGTCGTGACAGCAATTCGCAGCGCCTTGGCGTCAAGCGCTTCGGCGGCGAATACGTGATCCCCGGCAACATCATCGTCCGCCAGCGTGGGACGCGCTTCCACCCCGGCAACAATGTTGGCATCGGCAAGGATTACACCATCTTCTCGACCATCGAAGGCTATGTCGTCTTCGAGCCGATCCCCGGCAATCGCGGTCGCAAGAAGATCAGCGTCTACGCCGAAAACCCGAATGCCGGCAACGGCAGCACGGTTCAATAGTAAGAAACAGGCTTGGCAGGCGTTCTATAGTAGGGCAAATGCCTTTCGCTTAAGCGCATACGGACAGACCGTGTGCCGGTAAAGGACAATCCATGAAAGAGAAAATTCATCCCGCGTGGTACCCGGAAGCAGTCGTCATTTGCGCCTGCGGCAACTCGTGGACGACGGGCGCGGCTGTTGCCGAGCTTCGGACGGACATCTGCTCCGCCTGCCATCCCTTCTACACGGGCGAACAGCGTATCGTTGACACCGAAGGTCAGGTTGACCGCTTCATGAAGCGTTTGCAGGTGCGTGATGCGCGCCGCGCTGAGGTGGAAGACCGTTTGGCGGCGAAGACTCCGGCGAGCCTTCCCCTGACCGACCTCGGCTTGGAAAAGCGCTACGTGACGGTTCTGGCGGAAAGCGGCGTTTCAACCGCCGGCGACTTCATCAGCAAGCTGGAACAGGATGGCGACGACGCAATCCTCGCGATCCCCGGCATTGGTCGCAAGGTGCTCGCAGACGTCAAGAAGGCGCTGCGTGGGCGCGGTTTCGAACTGCCGAAGGCTGAAACCGCCGAGTAATGCACTCGAAATGAATTAAAGGCAGGCACGGACAATAACGTGCCTGCCTTTCTTTTTGTACAGCACCCGAAGGAGTCCGACATGACGATCCATCACTACGGGCGGATTGAGGTGATTTGCGGCAGCATGTTCTGCGGCAAGACCGAAGAATTGATCCGCCGCGTTCGCCGCGCCATTATCGCCAAACAGCGCGTACAGGTGTTCAACCCTGCGATTGATGACCGCTATGGAGGCGAGCGCGTCACCAGCCACGATGGGCAGAACATCGACGCGATCCCCGTTACCTCGCCCCAGCCGATCCTCGAACTGGTCAAGCCAGAAACGACGGTGGTCGCCCTTGACGAAGTGCAGTTCTTCGACCCGTCAATCGTCGCGGTCGTCGAAGAACTGGCGGCGCGCGGGCTGCGCGTGATCGTCGCCGGACTCGACATGGACTTTCGCGGACAGTGTTTCGGCTCGATGCCTGAACTGCTGTGCCGCGCCGAAGAAGTCACCAAGCTCCACGCGATCTGCATTGTCTGCGGCGAACAAGCATCGCGCACGCAGCGGCTTGTCAACGGCGAACCCGCCCGTTTCGACGACCCGGTGATCCTCGTCGGCGCGCAGGAAGTCTACGAGGCGCGCTGCCGCCAGCATCACGTTGTCCGCCGCGCCGCCGAGTCGGTACCGGACAACACCTAGATCACGCCCGCCCTCAAGATTAGAAACATGGCGTTTATAGCCCGGTTGTAGTGACACGGTTGAAAAACTTTGCTAGAATTACTTAGGTACGCTAAGTAAATACAACTGAATACAAGGAGAAGTGCATGAGCGTTGCAAGCACGAGCCTAACCGCGTCGACTTCATCGCATGTTCAATCCGGTATGTGGTTGCGCAACCGCAACTGGGATTTAGCCTTCCTTACAATGAGCGTCATTTTTGTGCCCCTGCCGTACATTGTCTATCTCATCATGGTCGGGGCAAACGTAAACGAGGATGTCAGCCGGAACATCGTCAACGCATTCGTCGGGGTCGCCATCGGTGGTCCTCACATGATGTCGACGTTCCTGCGTACCGGGCTAGACAAGGACTTCACGCAGCGTTACCCGATGCTGATCCGCTCGTCGATCATCATTCCGATCATCGTCGTGTCGTTGGCATTCCTCAACATCGACCTGCTGCTGACCGTCTTTTTCTTCTGGGCGGCGACACACGTCCTGCATCAGGTGACGTACATCGTCGAGCTGTACAACCACAAGCAGGAGAAGTTTGTCCAAAAGAGCGCCCTCGGCTTCTGGTCGCGCATGATCGACTACGGCGTCATTATGACCTGCCTGTTCCCGTTCGCAGCCTTCTAGATCAGTCAGGGTAATTTCGTCGTTGGCGTCCGCGACCTGACGTCCGTCATTCCGAAGCTGTTCCACGCGCAGTGGTTCTTCTGGCTCATGACCGGCATGTTCCTGCTCGCGCTCGGCGCGTTCGTCGTCAAGACGATCCGCGAGTATCAGGGCGGCTACATCAACTGGCCTAAGACGATCTTCATCACGCTGACGGCTGCTGTCGCCTTCACCCTGCCCGCGCTGCCGAACCTCGACACCGCCTTTCAGGGCATGAATACGTGGCACTCGTTCCAGTACCTCGCGCTGACGTTCTACATCGTCAAGATCAAGCAGCGCATGGGTGAACTCGACAAGAGCGCGCCGCTCGTCGCCCGCTTCAGCAAGGGCAAAGACTCGCGCGGCTTGTTCGCACTCAGCACGCTGATGCTCGTCGGCTCGCTCGTCGTCTTCGTGGTCGTCTATGCGGTCGCGGGCTGGATCAAG
>JAEVZT010000376.1 GCA_023392115.1 Chloroflexota bacterium | reverse complement strand
GGAATCCGGCGTGCGACCTAACATGCGATCAAATATTCCCGGCATGGTCATCCCCTTTTTCCATCACCCTCCGGCAAACAGCCGCGCGATCCGCTTGAACAGACCCTTCGACTCGTTCATGCTCATGAACGGGACGGTTTCACCCATCAGGCGGCGGGCGATGTTCCGAAACGCTGTGCCTGCGCGCGAGTGTTCATTCAGCGTAACTGGAACGCCGCTGTTGGACGATGGGACAACAGTATCGTCTTCGGGCACGATTCCAATCAGCTTGATCGCCAGCAGGTCGGTCACGTCTTCGGGCGAAAGCATTTCACCCCGGCGCACCATTTCCTGCTTGACCCGGTTGAGGATGAGCTGACCGGGACCCTTGTTTTCGGCTTCGAGCAAGCCGATCACCCGGTCGGCGTCGCGGACAGCCGATACTTCCGGATTCGTGACGATCAGCACCTCGTCGGCGGGGGCGACCGCATTGCGGAAGCCGCGCTCGATGCCGGCGGGCGAGTCAATGACGATGAAGTCGAACTCCGTGCGCAAGCTGTCCATGAGCTGGATCATGTCCGCCGGGCTGACCGCCGTCTTGTCGCGCGTTTGGGCAGCGGGGATCAGATAGAGTTCGGGAAAGCTCTTGTGCTTGATCATCGCTTGTCGTACCTTGCACCGCCCCTCGACCACGTCAACGAGGTCATAGACGATGCGGTTTTCAAGCCCGAGCACAATGTCGAGGTTGCGCAAGCCAATGTCGGCGTCGAGCAAGACGACCTTTTGGTTCAGCCGCGCCAGCGCCACGCCGAGATTTGCCGTCGTCGTCGTTTTTCCCACCCCGCCTTTACCCGATGTGACGGTAACGACCTTGCCCCCCATGTATGCGTTCCTTTCGTGCCTGAATGGTTAGCCCCAAGCTTCTACGGTGATGTGATTACTGCGGATCAGGGCGATATCCGGTTTCGGCTTGCGCCGCTTGTCTTTTGGCGGAATGCTGATAAAACCGGCAATCCTCAGTTGAGTCGGCACCATGTCGAGCGCGCAGATCACCGACGTTTCGTCGCCGTTCGCCCCGGCATGGACGTTACCGCGCAGCCGCCCCCAGACGATCACGTCGCCGGCGGCGATGATCTCCGCGCCGGGGTTGACATCGCCGAACACGACGACATGCCCTTTGCTGTGAACCGTCCGCCCTGAGCGCAGCGTGCGCCGGATCATCACGCCGAACGTGCCGTCTTCTTCCGGATTAATCGGCTCGCCTTCGGGGTCGAAGGTCGTCGGCGCGGGCGTCGTCAGATTGGCGCGCAGGTCGAGCGCGCTCGCCGAGTCAATAGTGGTGCTGCTTTCGCTCATCACCGAGAACAGCGTCATCCCGCGCCGTTCAAGCATCGCTTTGAGCGAGCCGAGTTCGTCCTTGCGGACGGGGCGCGCGCCGACGTCGAGCGTGATCCGCGCGCCGCTGAAGAACGCGCTCTGCTGGTCAACGCGCGCCGCCAGATCGTTCACGGCAAGCTGCCAGTCCTCGCTCTCGCTGATGGTCACCAACAGCCCTTCTTTGACCCCTTTGATTGCAACTGTTTGTTCACGCACGACGCGATAACCTGTTGTCGATAACGGACGGAGCGTTTAACAGATGATAACACTATCCTATATTGGTTCAGGATTCTACGCTATACAGCGCCCACGATTCGTAGCAGCATGAACAGCGGCAGCAAGGTAAAGGCAGCCGCAGCCAGCAGCCGGACGCGCTCATTCGACCAGTGAAGGCTTTTTTGCAGCCACTGTCCGAACGTATAGACGGCATAGGTCATCCACAAGACCTGAATCATTAGCAGGGGCAAAAGCAAGACCGGTCGGTCGCCGCCGAAGTAGATCAGCCCGAAGACCGCGTATGTGCCGAAGGCGATCATCGTCACCACGCCGACCGGCGGGTACCAGCGCGACAGCCGCGCCAAACCGAGGATGCCGAGCGCCAGCCCGGCGATCGTAAACTGCCCCACGATCAGCTCGAACAAGCCGATCCAGCGCCGCGGTTCTTGCCAGCCGTCTGCCAAAAGGTAGGGGATGTGGCGCAAATCGCGCGCGATCGCCTCGTCGGTCGGGTAGTGCCACCAGTAAGGCGAATAATAGATATCGAGGACACCGTAGATGCCGAACGCAGCGATCGCGAGCAGTGCCAGCCAGAAGAGCCGCGCAAGCTTCTGATTGGACAGGAACAAGCCTAACGCGATGGCTGGCACGAGCAGCGTGAACAGCGGATCGTTGAGGACGCCGACGAAAAGCAGGATGAGGATGCCGTAGGTATGGTACGGGCGGATCTGCCCGCCGGTCGTATCGTCGGGGCGCGGGTTGCTGACGATCAAGCCGTCGACGAGCAGGAACAGCAGCCACGCCGTCAGCAGCGTCGTCAGGCGCAGGCTGCGCGGCGTGCCGACCACACCGAGGAACAAACCGGCGAACACCAGCAGCACCAGTGCGATGCCGACGAACGGGCGGCTGCTGAAGCGCAGCGCCAGACCGCCGACGATCAGCGCCGCTACCAGACTCAGTCCGACTTCCAGCGGTTCGAGGCTTTCCGCGCCGCCGGTCTGTATCCAGAAGGCGGGACTGAAAGCCAGCGCCAGCCCACCGATGATCGCCAGCATCGCGCCCATCGAGCGCAGCGCCAGCGTCATGCCGATGATCGCCAGCGCCATGCCGGACGCGCGCACCAGCGGCGTGTCGCCGATGAGCAGGAAGGCGAGCCACGCGATGCCCCCTGCTGTAACGGCGGGCAGCCACTCGACCGCGCGCTGTCGCTGGACGTCGGTCAGAATCATCATGGGGCGGTTGTTCCTGTCGGCGCTTGCGTCTGCGCCGGAATCATGCCCGTCTGCTGGCGCTGGTTCTTGAGGCGGTAATAGGCTTCCATTGTCTCGACGACGATTGGCAGCGCGACCGCGGAACCTTCACCCCCGTTGTAGACGAAGGCGACGATCAAGACTTCCGGATCTTCGTAGGGTGCGTAGGCGGTATACCAAGCGTGCGCGGGCCAGTTGCCCGGACGGCATAAGCCGAGCGGACGCGCGATTTCGTCGCAGTATTCGGCAGTGCCGGTCTTGCCGGCAACGTTGACGTAAGACAGGTTCGACGCCATGCCGGTGCCGTTTGTGACTGTGAAGCGCATCCCCTGCTGGACGATGTTGATATTCTCGGTACTGGCGAACGGCGGCTGGTAGTTGGGATCGAAACGCAGCGGGCTGCAAAAGCTGTCGTTGAAGCTGTAGTTGACGGGCAAATGGACGGCGTATTCGCGCCATTCGACTTCGAATCCATCAGGGTTGATGTCGACCTGACCGCGATAGCTTTCAGGGTTGCAGCGCACCGGGTTGTAGTACGGGCTGTTCGACTCGCACAGGCAGGCGAGGCTGTTTTCGCCGCGCATAATCATGTCTTCGAGCAGAAGCAGCGTAATTGGCTGGTCAGTCGGGATGTTGTCGATGTTGATATCGCGCAGGACGAGCGGCTCGAAGGTGTCGACGATGTTCCCTTCCGAGTCGAAGTAGTCGTGGATCAGCGTCGGCTGGTAGAGTGTGCCGCCGTTGGCGACTGCCGCGACCGAATTCAGCAGTTGGATGCCTGTCGTGTTGAGATAACCCTGTCCGAAAGCGGCATTATACGTGTCACCGGTTGACCAGTTCTCGCCGTACAGACGGCGCTTCCAGTCGGCGTCGGGCATACGACCGGCGTTTTCAAACGGCAGTTCGATGCCAAGTTTCGAGCCAATGCCGAAGGCGGTCGCGTAGCGGAACAGATCGGTGATGCCGAGCCCACCCTCGCGCAGCAGGGCGGGCGAGAGTTCAGGGTTGCCGCCGCCTACCTGATAGAAATACACGTCGCAGCTCTGCGCGATCGCGCCGATCATGTCGATGTTGCCGTGACCTTCACGCAACCAGCAGACGAAGCG
>JAEVZT010000362.1 GCA_023392115.1 Chloroflexota bacterium | reverse complement strand
CGCTGAGTGTGGACTACGAAGAGAAGCTCTATGCCGCGGGACGCATTCCCGGCAGCTACTTCCGCCGTGAAGGCAGACCGCCGGAAAGCGCGATTTTGACGGCGCGCGTTGTCGACCGCCCGCTGCGCCCGCTGTTCCCCAAGAACATGCGCAATGAGGTGCAGATCATCCTGACGGCGTTCGCGCACGATCAGGAGCATCAGGTTGATATGCTCGGCATCATCGCCGCGAGCACGGCGATCGTCATCTCGGATATCCCGTGGAATGGTCCGGTTGGCGCGGCGCGCATCGGTCTGATCGACGGCGAATTGATCGTCAACCCGACGATCCCGCAGATGGAAGACAGTCTGCTTGACCTGCGCGTCGCCGGGACTGCCGACTCGATCAACATGGTCGAGTGCGCCGCCAACGAGGTCGACGAGGAAACCGTCCTGCGCGCTCTCAAGCTGGCGCACGACTCGATGCAGTCGATCATCGCGCTCCAAAACCAGATGCGCGCCGAAATCGGCAAGCCGAAGTCGGAATTTATCGCCGCGAAGCTCGACGAGACGCTGGTGAGCGCAGTCAAGGAACGGACGCGCGCCGGCGTGCGCGATATCATCGTCACGCAGACCGACCGCAGCGGGCGCAACGAAGCACTCGAAGTCCTGCGCGAGCAGGTTGTGAGCGAATATCAGGATCGCAACGCGGCGCTCGAGGCTTCCGATGACGAAGCAGAACCGATCGCGCTCGGCGACGTGCGCGAGGTGCTGTCGGACGTCATCAAGGAAGAAGTGCGCCGCCGGATCACCGAAGACGGCGTTCGTCCCGACGGACGCGGCTACACCGAAATTCGCCCGCTGGCGGCGGAAGTCGGCGTCCTGCCGCGCGTCCACGGCTCCGGCTTGTTTAAGCGCGGTCAGACGCAGGTGTTGACCGTTGCCACGCTCGGCACGCCGCGCGACTCGCAGTCGCTCGACACGCTGACGCCCGAAGACAACAAGCGCTATCTGCACCACTACAACTTCCCCCCCTTCAGCACGGGCGAGACATATCCGCTGCGCGGACCCAAGCGCCGTGAGATCGGTCACGGCGCGCTGGCGGAAGCGGCGCTGCGGGCGATGATTCCCGACGAAGATTCGTTCCCTTACACGATCCGCCTCGTTAGCGAGGTGCTGAGTTCGAACGGCAGCACGTCGATGGCGAGCGTCTGCGGCAGCACGCTGGCGCTGATGGACGCGGGCGTGCCGATCAAGCGTCCGGTGGCGGGCATCGCCATGGGCTTGATCAAGGAAGGGGATAAGGTCGCCGTCCTGACCGACATTCAGGGCATGGAAGACCACCTCGGCGACATGGACTTCAAGGTCGCCGGGACGGAGCAGGGCATCACCGCCATGCAGATGGACATCAAGATCAGCGGCGTGTCCGACGAGATCATGCAGCGGGCGCTGGCGCAGGCGCGCGACGCGCGGATGCAAATCCTCGACGTGATCGTCAAGACGATCGACAAGCCACGCGAGCAGCTTGCCGAAACCGCGCCGCGCATGACGACGATCAAGATCAATGTCGATAAGATCGGCGCGGTGATTGGACCCGGCGGCAAGACGATTCGCAGCATTCAGGATCGCACCGGCGTCAAGATTGACATCGAGGAAGACGGGACAGTGTTCGTCGCCGGTCCCGATGCGTCGTCGGTCGCGCTGGCGGTCGATGCTGTGCGCGGTCTGACCGAAGAAGCCGAGATCGGGCGCGTCTACACCGGTCGCGTCACGCGGATTGAGCCTTACGGCGTGTTCGTCGAGTTCATGCCCGGGCGCGACGGGATGGTGCACATTTCACAGCTTGCCGATTACCGCGTAACGTCGGTCGAGGATGAAGTCAGCCTCGGCGACGAAATTATGGTCATGGTCACCGACGTGACGCCGGACGGCAAAGTTCGCTTGAGTCGTCAGGCGGTACTCGAAGGCTGGACGGCTGAAGAAGCGCGCTCGCGCGATCGCCGTCCAAGTGGCGGTGGTGGTGGCGACCGGCGCGGCGGTGGCGGCGGCGGTGGTCGCTACGGCGACCGGCGCGGCGGTGGTGGCGACCGCGGTGAACGCGGCGGCAACCGTGGCGACCGGGGAGACCGCGGACCGCGCGAGTAAGCAAGCATATCGAAAGCGCGTCATACACCAGTATGGCGCGCTTTTTTTCGTAACTTTGCCGAACCGCCGGTGTATATGATCGTTGAATAGTGCGGGGTAGAACTCGCAGCGCCGCCTAACCTGCGCCTCAATCGTGCTCATGTAAAGGAAATGACGCGCTTGATCTACACAACGCCACCACCGATTAGCTCGCCCGGATGGTCGACGCGAACCAAATGGATTGTCAGCCTGATCGTGCTGCTGCTGGTCGGCATCCTGCTGTGGCAGATCGCCGAAGTGCTGCCGGTCGTCATTGTGTCGACAATTCTAGCGTTTCTGTTCAACCCGCTGACGACGGCGCTCGAACGCAGCGTCTTTCGCCGTCTGCCGGGCAGCCGCATCTGGGCGATCCTCGTCACATTCCTGATTGTGCTGTTCCTGTTCATCCTCTTGATCCTCGTCGTCATTCCGGTGATGTTTGACCAGTTCCGCGACTTCGCCGTCGACTTGCCCGCGACGTTCGAACGCTTTCAAGAAGATTTAGAGCTGTTCCTCAGCCAGCCCATCAGCTTCAGCGGCAGTCCGTTTCTGATTGAGAATGAGCCAATCGTCCCGCTCGACTACCTACGCGAGATCACGGGAGCGCAGCCGGGGCAGGCGCTCGAACTGTTCCAGAACTTCGACTTGATCGGCATGGCGCGCGGCACGCTGTCGTCGCTCGCCGGACCGGCGTTCAGCGTTGTCGGCGGCGCGTTCACGTCGATCATCAACATCGTCTTT
>JAEVZT010000327.1 GCA_023392115.1 Chloroflexota bacterium | reverse complement strand
TTTTCTCCCCTTCTCCCCGCTTGCGTGGGAGAAGGGGTCTGGGGTTGAGGGGTGGAAAAGGGCGTTAACCCACCACGTCAGCCGTTTCCCCGGCGGGGAACACCTTGCCGGGGTTGAGAATCCCGTTCGGGTCGAGCGTCGCCTTGATACTCCGCATCACGTCGAGCGCCGCGCCGTGCTCGTAAGGCATATACTTCGCCTTGCCGATGCCGACCCCATGTTCGCCGGTCGCCGTGCCGCCGAGCGCGATCGCCTTCATGACGATTTCCCCGTTCAAACGCATCGCCTTCTCGAACGATTCGGGCGTGTCATAGGGGAATTCGACGTGAATGTTGCCGTCGCCCGCGTGCCCGATCATGTAGGCGAGCGTGTTCGTCTCGCGCTTGACCGTTTCCACGAAGTCGATCAATTCCGGGTAGGCGCTGATCGGCACGGCGACATCCATGATGAAAAACTTCTTGTTCGGGTGCGAGCGCACCATGATCTCATACGAGTGATGGCGGGCATGCCACAGCCGCTTGCGTTCGGCATTGTCGGTTGTAGCGTGGAACGTCAGCGCCCCCATTTCGCCGCAGATGTCGCGCACCGCTTCCAGCCCCATGTCGAGCATCGCCGGGTGCGCGGCGTGAAACTCCATGAACAGCGTCGGGTAATCCTTCAGGTCAACGCCTTCGGTTTCGCGCAGCATCCGCGCGTGCGCCGCGTCAATCAATTCGAGCGCCGCCGGGTCAAGCCCGCTGCCGCGCACGGCGACGACCGTCTGCACCGCCGCCTCGATACTCGCAAAGTGGGCGACGACCGCGCTCATATGTGTAGGCACGGGCACGAGCTTGAGCGTCGCTTCGGTGACCACGCCAAGCGTCCCTTCGCTGCCGACAAACAGGTGCAGTAGATCGTAGCCCGACGCCTGCTTGACCGAGCGCGATCCAACCTCGATCAACGAGCCGTTCGCCAGCGCCACCTGCATCCGAAGGACATTATCCTTGCTCGCGCCGTACTTGACGGTGCGGATGCCAGACGCATTGCACGCCAGCATCCCGCCGACCGTCGCGTTCGCCCCCGGGTCGGGCGCGAAGAACAAGCCGTAACGCGCCAGTTCGGCGTTCAGGTCTTTGTGACCGATGCCCGGCGGGACGGTCACCTGAAAGTCGTCCTCGTGAACGGCGACGATCGCGTTCATGCGCTCGAACGACATCAGGATGCCACCGTAGAGCGGGATTGAGCTGCCTTCCAGCCCCGTCCCGACGCCCCACGGCGTCACCGGAATACGCCGCTCGTTCGCCAGTTTGAGCACGTCACTGACGCCACCCGCCGTCGTCGGGAAGACGATCACTTCGGCAGGGTGCGCGTCGTGGTGCGACTGGTCGCGCGCGTGCAGGTCGATGTCGGCTTGCGCCGTGCTGACGGCATCAGCGCCGAGCAGGACGCGCAGCTGCTGGACGATCTCCTGCGTGACCGGGTTGAATGCGGGTGTCATCGAGTCGTTCCTTTAATCCATAGCGAAGTATTTCAGCCAAACAAGCCACGCTTGAGCGCGACGCCGTGCGTCAGCGTCGTCAAGCCACCGCCGTGCGGGTCGTAGATCGGGCGCAGGTCTTCGAGCAGCGGCTTCAAGTCCTTGAAGCGTGTCCGCCGGTTGACCATCTCCAGATAGCCGCCGTAGTGCCGGAACAGCATCTGCGCCTCGTCGACGCTAATGCCCTCGTCCCATTCCCATTTTTCCGGCGTGTAGAAGTAATAGATCGGGTAGACTGCCGCCGTCGTCACCGAAACGCCGCGCACGGCATAACTCCACAGATCAACGCCGGCGTGCGCCGCCGCTTCCGCCATCAGCACCAGCGCCGACGCCGAAAGTATCTGCCGGTACAGGCTGCCGCCGTCCCTGCCCTCGACCGCTTTCGTCATGAAACCGCGCGGGCGCACGTCGTCGCGGATCGTCCGCTGGAAGACTTCCACGCCCAGCGTGAAGATTTCCTCGCGTTCGAGCGCGATCCCCGCGCTCATGACGAGCAGCGCCATCCACAGGTTCTCGACCTGCGTGTCCTTGTAGGGGCTGGTGCTGAGCGCGTTGACCCGTTCCTGAAGCGTATTCAGGAAACGCACCTGCGCGTTGTAGTCGAACGACGGGTGATCGCGCACCATCTCGAACGTCTGCGTCAGCATGACCGTCTTGGCGACCGACGTCAGGTAAGTCTCATCTTCGGTGATCGGCATTTCGATCTGCTTGAGCAGCGCCTCGTGCGCTTGCTCGGCGGCGCGGTCGTCGCCCTCGAAGCGGTAGCGCAGTCCGCACCACTGCGCCCCCTGCGCGCCGGTCTGCTCGCGGTCGATCAGGTACAGGAAGGCGGCGCGAAACGGTTCTTTGTCGCGCTCGCTGCGGGCGACCTGAATGTGCTCGTGCGTGAAGTACAGTCCAACGTGCTGTGGGTTGAACGTCATAGGATGCGTTTTCCGCTCAGCCGATAAAGTCGAGCAAGATTATAACACTTTGCGCGGCGGCGCTATCGGCATAAGATAGGGTAAGTCAACCGCCGTTCAAGAGGTGTGGCGTGAACAACTCCAACCCGACCCCTGATGATCCTATCCCCGATGTGAGTGATTCTACCCGCTCCGCGCCGGCGCGCGAAACTGAGTCGCCCGCGCAGGCATTGAGCACGCTGCGGCGCAAAATGGAAGCGGTCGCCGACGAGTTCTCGCAGGGGAAGATCAACCGGGCGCAGTTCAACGCCCTGTACAAACGCTACAGCGAGCAGCGCGCCATTATTGAGCGACTGATCGCGCGCAACCCCGGCAGCAGCGCGTGGAAGCAGGTGATCGGCGTGCAGGGACAGACCGGTTTTCTGCGCCAACACTTGGAAGCGCAAACGCTGTATTACGCCATTTTCCACAGAGATAATCCGCAGATGCTTGCCAGCGGCGGCAAGCAGACGCCCGACGAAGCGCTGATTGTGCCGCTGTTGAAAGCCGTCTGGACGCTGCCGTCACGCCCGAAACTGGGATTAGGTCGCAAGCAGATCGGCGCGACTCACTGGCTGCTGCTGGCAGTCGGCGATCACGCCTCGACGGCGGTCATGTTCTCGCTTGAACCGGCGATCGAGCAGGCGCGGCTGGTACGCGATCTACACGCCGATTTCGAACGCGCCAATCAGGCGGCACTGGCACGCGGCTGGATCGTGCCGGAACGGATGGTATTTCCGCAGCGCGCGCTGGTCGAAAGCGCGTTTTAGGTAATCGCCGTCGGGCGCGGGAGCAACTTCATGCGCGTCAGGTTGGTCGCGCAGACGATCCCCGAAATGGCGAATGCCAGCACGCCCCGGTTTGTCAGCGCCAGCGGACCGACCGCCGCGCTCGACGCCGCCCCCGTCGGGAACAACTGGGTTTTCTTCGCATCTGCCAGCAGATCGAGCGCGAACCGCTGGTGCGTCGGCGCGAGCGTCGTCGCATCGTAAACGCGGATCACATTGGCGTCGAGGTCGACAAGCGCGACCTGCTTGCCGTCAGGCGAGCAGCACATCGCCCCCATCGAATATGGCGCAGTTATCTGCTTGAGCGCCTTTCCGTCGCCATCGAATACAACCACCCGCTGACCGTCCGCGGCGAATATCCGCTTGCCGCCGTCGGCGACGGCAATGTGCGGCTGAAGTTCATCCATGAGCGTCAAGCCGGTGTCGAAGATTCCGGCGCGCGTCGACCGGCGGTAGAGGTGGAGTTTCGCCCCGCGATCGAGCGCCGCGATCATCCCGGTCTGCACGTCGAGCGCGACGGCGGCGAAAGCGGCGTTGTCCATTTCCAGCCGTGTCTCCTGCTCGTCAGCTTCAAGGCGCAGGTCGATCTCGCTTGCGCGGTACAGGCGGACGCTCGCATCCGCCGCTTGATAGATTGCCAGTTTGGGAGGGCGCACGAAGGGGAGGTAAACGCCGTTCGGCGCGCACAGTTCTTTGACGTATGCCCGCCATGCCTCGCTCTGGCGGTCGTCGCTTTCAGGTTTTTCGATCGTGCGGTCGGCGAGTTTCGCGCCGTTTTGCAGGTCGAGGAAGGTTACGCGGTCGGGGTTCGTCCATGTGGCAAGCACGTTCGGTTTCCCCGGAAGGATGTCGAGCCTGCGAATCACACGGTCAGTCAGGTGCAAGCGCCACGCCATAAAACCTCGAATTTGGGAAAACTGTGATCCGTGTGGGATATATATCCCAAGAAATCACCGGACAGCATACGACTCGCCCCGGAAGCATGCCGGTAGCGAGTCGCTTATCTAGACAATACATCAAATTGAGCCGGGAAAGCGTAGTTTTAACGCTTTCTTCATGCAAGGCTTATATTCGAAGCCTTCGTCAATTCGTCCCTGCTACGACGGCACTTCGACGCGGATGCGCCCGCGCGGCACAACCAGCGCGTACCTCACGCTGATGTCCGCCGTGTTGATATTCCGCGCCTCAAGCACGTCGCCGACGAGATAATTATACACGTTCGGGTCGAACTGCGGCTCAATACCGCTCCCGCCGCGCTCAAGTTCCAGCCGTGCCGCCACTTCCGACGGGATCAGCATCGCCAAGTCGCCGCTGCGCGCCGTCAGCGTGCCGAGCAGTTCGCCGGACTGCGAGAACAGCGGGTTATGAGCGGGCAGCGTGACGACCACGTTCCCGCGCTCGACGGTGACGTTCAGGCGTTCGAGCGACGTCCCGTCCATGTTCAGGACGAGGTCGCCGTCGCTGCCGAGAAACTCGACATCCAGCGGGATGCCCGCCGGCAGTTGAAGCTGAAGCGCGCCGCGCCCGACAGTTTCGAGGCGTGGGAAGGTGCTGGTTTGCATTTCGCGCAGCGTGAGCGTCGCCGAATTGTCGGCGAGCTGCTCATAGCTGACGTCGATCAGGTTGTCGGTGCTGCCGACGTATTCGCCGGTCACGTTCGTGCCGCCGGTCGTGCTGATGATATCCGCGCCGGTCGCCAGCGTTTGAATGCGGACGCGCAGCAGCGTCACTTCGGGCGGGATCGCCTGTTCGATCGGCTGGCGGTTGTCCTCGCGCTGCTGTGTGGCGCGCGTCGAGAAAGCCGACAGGGCGATCACCGCGACCAGCACAAGCGTCACGATCAGTGCGATCAAGCCGCCGAGCGGCACGCGGTCGCCGAGCAAGAATGACACGCCCGCCAGCACGAGCAGCGCGGGCGCGGCGCGAACGAT
>JAEVZT010000323.1 GCA_023392115.1 Chloroflexota bacterium | reverse complement strand
TCGCCAACCCGCGCGCAGCCGTCACGATCGGCGCGAACCGCTGCGATGAAACGGGCTACGTGTTGAAGGGCGAACTCATCGTCGAAGATGACTCCGACGGTGTGTGGTTCGAACGTATCGCGTCACGCTACGAAGATCGGGCGCAGGTCGAGAAGGACGCGCAGCAGTTGTGCGCCGTCGTCGTCCGCCTGACCGTGGAGTCGGTGACGCAGGTCGAGTAACCAGCCGCCAGAGGCTCAAGCCTCCATCTGTGAAAAGTAAGCCGACTGAAGCCGGCTGATGAGCCCCGTGAACGGGGCTTTTTTCTTTTAGCCCGACGCTTGTAGCGTCGGGTGGCGCAGGCAGAGTTCCTAAGTGCAAATCCCTGTTCAACTGACAACACACGCTCAGTTCCCGGTACAAAATCGTTATCACCTGCTATATACTAGGGCGTCTAATCACCGTGCTGTGACAGGAACAATCTTCATGACCACGCTTCCAAACACCAAGACGCTTGACGAACAAGTCGACATCCTCATGTCGGGGGCGGAATACGGCGATCCCCAGACGAAGGAGAATATGCGCCGCGAACTGCGCCGGCGGCTGATCGAGGCGGAACAGGAAGGGCGTCCGCTTCGTGTCTACTGCGGCTACGACCCGCGCACGTCCGACCTGCACCTCGGGCATACGATCACGATGCGGAAGCTGCGCCAGTTTCAGGAATTCGGGCATGATGTGACGTTCCTGATCGGCACGTTTACCAGCCTGATCGGTGACCCTTCAGACAAGGAAAAGGTGCGCGATCAGCTGACGCGCGAGCAGGTCGAGGAAAACGCGCGGACGTATGCCGAGCAAGCGTTCAAGATCCTCGACCCGAGCCTGACACGCATCCGGCGCAATGACGAATGGCTGTCGACGCTCGACTTCGCCGACATCATCCGGCTGGCGAGCAATTTCACCGTCCAGCAGTTCCTCGTCCGCGAGAACTTCGCCAAGCGATTTGACGCCGGGCAGCCGATCTACCTGCACGAGCTGTTCTACGGCTTAATGCAGGGCTATGACGCCGTCGCGCAGGAAGCCGACGTGCAGGTCGGCGGGCAGGATCAGTTGTTTAACATCCTCGTCGCCGGTCGCAAGCTGCAAGAGGCGATGGGGCAGAAGCCGCAGATCGCCATTATCATGGGCGAGAGCCTACCCGGCACGGACGGCGAGATCAAGATGAGCAAAAGCCTCGGCAATCACATCCCGCTGCTGTCCGAGCCGTGGGATATGTTTGGCAAAGTGATGAGCCTGCCGGATAAGGCGATGCCGATCTTCCATAAGCTGGTGCTCGGCTGGTCGCCAGAGCAGGTGCGCGAACTGGAAGCGGGGCTGACATCGGGCGCGATCCACCCGAACGAGGCGAAAATGCGCCTCGCGCGCGAGATCGTCTCAATCTTCCACAGCCCGGAAGCGGCGCAGGAAGCCCAGCAGCGCTGGGACGAGGTGTTCCGGGGCGGCGGTGGCATTCCGCACGACATTCCCGAAGCCCCACTGGCAGAAGCCGAGAAGGTTGTCGACATCTTGCGGCGGCTGAATATGGTCAGCAGCGGCGCGGAAGCCAAGCGGTTGATGCAGCAAAACGGTGTCCGCATCAACGAACAGCCCGTGACAGACTTTCAGGCGAGTGTCACGCCGGACATGCTGCCGGTTGTCCTGCAGGTCGGCAAGCGCAAGTTCGTGCGCTTGGTGCAGGGGTAAGTCACCTTCAGAATAGACAAAACAGTCCCCACTTGGTTTCGAGAGGGGATTGTTTCGCCGGAGGCTCAAAGCCTCCGGCTGCGTATAGACCCTGTAAGCCTGCTGAAGCAGGCTTTTTAGCCTCGTTTACGAGGCTTTTTTCTCCTAGCCCGATGCTTTTAGCGTCGGGCGACGATCGAATAGATCGCGCTTACTGCGCCTGAGTTGCTTCGGCGGTCGCTTCAGCCCCTGTTTCGCCTGCCGCGCCGCCGGTCGTCACCAGCCCGTTCACCATGTGGATCACGCCGTTGGTCGCCGGGATGTTCACGTCGATCACCTGCACGCCGTTGACGTAGATGTTGTTGCCCTGTACGGTCACTTCAAGCGGCGTACCTGCCAGCGAGGTCAGCGTCCCCTGATTGAGGATATCGCGCGAGGTGAACTTGCCCTCGACGATGTGCGCTTGCAGAACATCGTCGGTCACTTCACCGGAAGCCGCGTTGTCGAGGACGAAGTTCGCCGGGGCGAAGATCGTGTATGCCTGCTCGCCGCCGAGCGTCGCCGCCAGATCGCTTGACTGGAGCGCAGCCCCGAGCCCGGTCAGGTTTTCGTTGGCGTTGAGCGCGTCGACGAGCATCCCCGGTTCGGGCAGGTTGCCGAGCGCGATTTCGACCGCCGAACGATCGGTGACGTGCGCAAACAGCTCGGTATTACCCTCCGTCCCGATCAGCGCCAAGAACAGGTACGCATTTTCCGGCACTTCATATTCAGCCGCTTCCGCAAGAATCGCCTCCGGGTCTTCGACCGGAGTCACGCTGAAGTTATGCACGCCCGAATCCTCCGGCAGGGTGGAGTAACTCGTCCCGCCTTCGAGGCTCGGATACGAAAGCTGCGCGAAGTAGACCACATCGTCACGGTGCAGGTTGACGGGCGGCACGCCTTCGGCAGCGTGCAGGAACGTCAAACCGCCGGTGCCGGGCAGCAGTTCATCATACGCTTCTTGAATCGCGATCGCGTTGATCGTCGCGTTTGCTCCCGAGCCGACGACGGCGATCGTCTGCCATGTGCCGCCGCTCACGCTGAGATCAGCCGGACCGAGCGTCGGCGCGTCGGCGGTCGCGCCTTCACCAACGATCGAGATCGAAACCGTTCCCACCGGAATCGTCACCCACTCCGACATGGACGGGTATTCGAGCGCTCCAACGTCTTCACTCAGTTCGCCATTGAGGGCAATCTGGATCGCGCCGCCGTCGGGCGAGAAGTTGGCGAAGCGCACGTGCGCGTTGTTGTCGGCGTCCGCGCTTGGCGTCGCTTCAGCCGGTGCTTCTCCTTCCATGCCGGTTTCCGCTGTCGGTTCGGGCGTTGCTTCCTGCGCCGAAACAGTAAGCGCCATCGCCAAGAGCAGGAACAGGCACAACACGAGAATTCTACGCATCATCTACTCCTTACGACAAATGTTTCGAAATACCGAATGTTATTATAGCTGCAAATGAAATTGTTGCAATGAACGGAAGATGAAAAAGCTGGGGGGCGAAAGCGGAACTAGTTGACGAGCAAGACGATGGCGGCAATCACCAGCACGACGAGCATGAAGCGCTCGAACGCCGTCTGGTTGATGCGGCGAATGATCCAGCGACCGAGCCAGACGCCGAACAGGATCACGGGCACGACCCACAGCACGCCGAGCACCTGTTGAAAGTCCATCAAGCCGGTCAGCATCAGCCCCGGCACCTTGAGCAGGTTGACGATGGCGAAGAACAGGGTCATCGTGCCCACAAAAACCTGCGGCGACACCTCTTGCAGCAGCATGTAGGCGGTGAAGGGCGGCGCGCCGGTATTCGCCAGCGCCGAGCCGAGTCCTGACGCGCCGCCCGCCAGATACCCATGCCACTCGCGCGGCTGGTAGCGCGCGTTGAGAAGGCGGTCGCCAAACACCTTGTAGGCGACGAACGTCAGCGAGAAGCTGGCGAGAATCACCTTGAGGATGTCGTTCGGCAGCGTCGCCAGCAGGTACGTCCCGGCGATGATGCCGACCACAGCGAACGGCAGCAGCAGCTTGACGTAATACATGCTCCATGTGCCGCGATACATCCACAGGGCGACGACATCGGCGATCAGCAGCAGGGGCAGCGTCAGGCTGATGGCGCTCGGCACGGGCATCACCTGACTGAGCAGCGGCGTTGCCAGCACGACGAGTACCGCGCCCATACCGCCTTTCGACAGTCCGATGATCAGGCTCACGAGGATGAGGATGATGTAGTAGGTGGGGGACATGCAGATGAGTATAGCGCGAAAACAAAAAACAAGGTCGGCATCATCCGACCTTGTTTTCAATTCTCGCCGTAGAAACGGAAAACGGTTACGGAGCGGTTGTGGCTTCGGCGGTGGCTTCGGGCTCAGCTTCAGTTTCACTGGTGTCGCCAGCGCCTTCGCCCCCGTCAGCGGCGTCAGTACTCGGCGGCATGAGCACCGCGTTGATGGCGTGGATCACACCATTCGAGGCGGGCATGTCGACGATGATGATCTGCGCCGAGTCGTTGACAAGGATGCTCGTCCCGCTGACCGATACGGTCACGTCCGCACCCTGAAGCGTCGTCAGCGTCCCGCCGCTCTGGATGCCTTCGCTCGTCAGCAGCCCTTCGACCACGTGGTAGCTCAACAGTTCGCTGAGCGCCGCCGTATCGCCGAGCAGCGCGTTCAGGTCTTCATCCGAGAAGGCAGAGAAAGCGCCATTGACCGGGGCGAAGACCGTGAACGGACCTTCGCCGTCAAACGTGTCTGCCAGCCCAGCAGCTTCCAGCGCGTCATTCAGGCGGCTGAAATTCGGGTCGCTTGCGAAAATCTCGGCGATCGTGCCAGCAGCCGAGTCAAGGAACGGCGCGACCTGTGCGCCCTGAACGCTTGAAATCACGACTTCGGGGCTGTCAGCAGAGCCGGTCACGGCAATGAAATAGAACGTTCCCGCTTCGAACTCCGTCCCGGAGAGATCGAGCAGCACATCATCCGTGCCCGAAGCGACCACCTGAATGTCATAGGACGCGGCGTCAACGTCAGTGCGGAAAACGCCGGTGTATTCCAGACCCTGTACCGGAATCGTGCCGTCGTCGAGGCGTACATCGACCGCCGGAGCGCCCTCGACCGCATGGACGATCGTCAAACGCGCCTGATTAAGCGGAATACGTCCGGTATAGTTCTCGGCGATCACCTGTACTGCCAGCGATCCGCCCTCGAACGAGCCGGTTGCCGCCAGCGTGACCCACGCATTATTGGCGAAACTCAGATCGGCGCTAAACACGGCAGCGTCAATCGACTCGTCGACGGGCACGAGCGCGATGCTGTACGAGCCAACCGGCACTTCGACCCAGCCGGTCACGTCGCCAAATGTCACGACCTGAATACCGCTCGGCGCGCCGTCGATAAATGTCTGAACTGGCGGCGTGTCGGGCGATAGGTGCGCGATACGAATGTGCGCTGTTGGCACATTGACCGGCGCTGCTGTCGCTTCAGCGGTCGCTTCGGCAGTCGCTTCAACAGCCGTTTCAGCCGTCGGCTGGACTTCGACAGTCGGTTCGGGGGTTGTCTCCTGTGCCAAGAGCGGGATCGCCAGCAACGACAGCGACACCAGCAGCAAGAGGCTTAATTTACGCATAGCCACTCTCCTCAACTCACTTTATGACCCGTTGAGACTAGTCGTATAATATAAAAAGAAATAAAGCGCATGGTGAGCAGAAGATGAAAATAATACATTCGCAACGCTAATTCATCCGAATTCCCTCGATTTCATCTCCAGTTTCAGCCCGCAACGTTGTACACTAGCCCGTCTACGGACACTAAGCATGGAAATAAAGCGAGTAATGGCAAAGAAACCAGTGGACGCACTTGAGGAAATTCGAGAACAACCGCTGCCGTACCATGTATGGGGCGAGGCGTTCATCGACCCTGAAGCGCGTCGTCAAATGGACGCTGCAATGCGGCTGCCGATTAGCGTTGCCGGGGCGTTGATGCCCGACGCGCACGTCGGCTATGGGCTGCCGATCGGCGGCGTGTTGGCGACCGACAACGCCGTCATCCCCTACGCCGTCGGCGTCGACATCGCCTGCCGAATGCGCCTGTCGATCTACCCGGTGTCGCCGGACGTCATTGGTCAGAAAGCGGGGCAGTTTAGGAAGTCGCTTGTCGAGCAAACACGTTTCGGGGCGGGCGCGAAATGGACGGGCACGCAGCGGGCAGAACATGACGTGCTTGACGATCCCGCGTGGGAGTCAACGCGGCAGCTCCGTTCGCTCAAGGATACGGCTTACGAGCAGCTCGGCACGAGCGGCTCGGGCAATCACTTTGTCAACTGGGGCGCGTTCAGCCTGTCAGAGGACAATGATGAACTCGGCTTGGCTTCCGGCGACTATCTGGCGCTGCTGTCGCACAGCGGATCGCGCGCCGTCGGCTTCAAGATCGCCAATCACTATTCCAACCTTGCGATGATGCTGCACCCAGATCTCGATCCGAAGCTGCGCCATCTGGCGTGGCTGTCGCTCGACTGGCATGAGGGAAAAGAATACTGGCTGTCGATGGAGCTGGCGGGGCGGTTTGCCGCCGCCAATCATGAAGTCATCCACCAGCGCGTCGCCAGAGTCATCGGCGTCAAGCCGGTTGTGTCGATCGAGAACCATCACAATTTCGCGTGGAAAGAGCGCGTACCCGCGCCAACCGGATACTATGAGCCGGAACGCGAGGTGATCGTCCACCGCAAGGGGGCGACGCCCGCCGGTAGCGGCGTGCTGGGCATCATCCCCGGCTCGATGGGCGACCCGGGCTATCTGGTGCGCGGGCGGGGGCTGCTCGAATCGCTCCGATCGGCGGCGCACGGGGCAGGTCGCGCCATGAGCCGCAAGCAGGCGCTCCAGACGATCACGCGGACGGAGCGCGATCGCTATCTGCGCGAGCGCGGCGTGACTCTAATCGGCGGCGGGCTTGACGAATCGCCGCAGGCGTACAAGCCTATCGAAGAGGTGATTGACGCTCAGCGCGATCTTGTCGACGTCCTCGGCAGGTTCACGCCGATCATGGTTCGCATGTCCGACGAAGCGGGAGTCGACTAGATGACTAATTTCACCATCGACGAGGTGATCTGCGCCTGTATATCGCGTCAAGTGGTCGATGGCGAAGTGCTGGCGCAGGGGATCAACACGCCGCTAGTCGTCAGCGGCTTCATCCTCGCGCAGGCAACCCACGCGCCGAACGTCCGCTTCGCTTCGGCGATCGGACAGAGCATCTGTCAGGAATGGGCGGCACTCGGCGTCGGGCGAATCGAGGATATGTGGCTCGGTAAGGGGCTAATGCACGTCGGGTTTGTCTCAGCAGCGGTCGATCTGCTGCCGAAGTTCAACCCGAAAGAGTTCTTCCGCCCGGCGCAGATCGACGCGCGCGGCAATTTCAACAACGTCGCCTTTGGTCAGGATTACCACCGCCCGCGCATGCGCCTGCCGGGGACGGGCGGCATCCCCGATGTGACGCCTTACTCGGATCACATCTATCTCTACGTGCCGCGCCATTCCCGGGTGACGTTCGTGCCGCAGGTTGATTTCATCAGCGGTATGGGTCACGTGCCGGAGCGCAAGCGCGGCAGCGGGGCGAAGTACCTTGTCAGCGACTTAGGGCAGTTCGATTGGGCGAACGGCTGCATGCGGCTGGTGACGTATCACCCCGGCGCGACGATCGACCAGATTCGCAAGAAGACCGGCTTTGACTTGGAGATCGCGCCTGACGTTCATGAAACCCCGCCGCCCTCCGACGAAGAGATCCGCTTGCTGCGCGAAGTCATCGATCCGCTGGATGTGCGCAAGCTGGAAATGCTTGGCGGCAGCGCCCGTAAAGACCTGCTGCGGCAGATCCTTGAACGCGAAGGGGCAATGTAAGGAAGTTGACAGTTGACAGTTGACAGTCGACGGTCAGAGTGTTGACGGGCGCTCTCTCACTGAGGATACACCTAGCGTTGCTTACAGTTGACAGCAGGAACGCTCTTGCACTCGCTGTAAACTGTCAACTGTGAACTCTTTACTGCATCACCCAGTCGCCGATGGTGCGGAAACGGTCGGCAGGTGTGCCGAGAAAGCCGAGCTGAATGCCGTCGAGCGCCTGCGACGTGACATAGGTGAACAGCGGATAATACAGCGGGATGGCGATGGCGCGCTCGACAAACGTCCGCTGAAACGCATGATACTCGCGAATGCGGTTGATGCCGTAAGGCTCGCGGCGCGCGCGTTCGAGCAGTTCGCTGATGCGGCGGTCGTCAGCGCCGCCGTAATTCTCCCCATCCGGGTACTGCCCTTGATGCCAGAACGCGTAAACATCGGGATCGGCGCTGCCGCCGAGGGCGTATTCGACCAGCGCCGCTTCGAATTCGTGCAAGGT
>JAEVZT010000299.1 GCA_023392115.1 Chloroflexota bacterium | reverse complement strand
TGTCAGGACGTTGCGCGGGATGCGAAAGTACTCGACCGAGCGGGCGAGGGCGAACGAGTTCGGTGGGACGATGCAAACATCGGTTTCGACGTCGACAAACGACGTTGGCGAGAAGTCCTTCGGGTCGACGATCGCCGAGTAGACGTTGGTGAAGATTTTAAATTGGTTGGCGACGCGCATGTCGTAGCCGTAGCTCGACACGCCGTAGCTGATCGCTCCGTCGCGCACCTGACGTTCGACGAACGGCTCGATCATCCCGTGTTCGAGCGCCATTTTGCGAATCCAGTGATCGGGTTTCAATCCCATAGCCATGTTTCCTTTGCGTGAAGCATTAAAAAGGGGCGTACAGCCGTACACCCCTAGCAAGGATAGATCAAAACGCGAAAACGCGCCCTTACATGACTTCCGGCGCTGTCATCCCCATCAGGTACAGCACGCGCTTGAAAACGACCTGCGCCGCGCGGAAGAAGCGCAGACGGGCTTTAGCCACGTCCGGCGGGACTTCGCTGTGCAGGACGCGGACGTTGTCGAAGATCGGGTGGAAGATGTTCGCCAGTTCGAGCGCGTAGAAGGCGACGCGGTGCGGTTCGAAGTGCCGCGCGGCTAGTTCGAGCATCTCGCCGAGCTCGAGCGCTTTGCGCAGGAAGGCGAGTTCTGGTTCGCCGAGCAGCGACAGGTCAGCGCCGTCATCGCTGACGCCGCGCGCCGCCGCCTCGCGGAAGATGCCGGCGCAGCGGACGTGCGCATACTGGATGTAGTACACCGGGTTCTCGTTCGTCTGCTTGACGGCGAGGTCGAGGTCGAAAGTCAGGTGCGACTCGGCGCTGCGCGCCAGCAGCAGATAGCGCACGGCGTCGGGGCTGGTCTGCTCGATCAAGTCGTCAAGCGTATCGTAGACGCCACGCCGCGTGCTCATGCGGACTTCTTCAAGCTCGCCGGTCTGCGGGTTGCGGCGCATCGTCCGCACCATCTGGTTGATGATGACGTGCAGCGCGCTTGGATCGTAGCCGAGGGCTTCCAGCCCGTACTGGACGACTTTGTACTGCGTGCCGTGATCCGCGCCGAGGACGTTGACCATCAGGTCAAAGCCACGCGCCAACTTGTCGACATGGTAGGCGATGTCGGGTAGGGTATAAGTTGGCTCGCCGCTGCTCTTGACGAGGACGCGGTCTTTGACGTCGCCGAACTTATGGCTGCGGAACCACGTCGCCTCGCCTTTACCGGCGACCGCGTCGTCGTCTTTCTCCTTGCCTTCGGTCGAGTCGTATTCTGGCTGGCTGCCCTTGTAGACGTAGCCGCGCTCGTCGAGAGTTTTGAGTACCTCCCAGATCGCGCCGTTGGCGTAAAGCGTATTCTCGTTAAAAAACACGTCGTGGACGATCTGCACGCGGGCGAGGCTGGCGCGAATCCATTCAAACATGCGTTTTTCCGCGTATTCCTTGAACGGCTGCCAGTCGGCATCGGCGAGCGAGTCGCCCACTTCGGCGGCGAGATCGCGGGCGAAGTCGATCAGGTAATCACCCTGATAGAAATTCTGGTCGCTTGAATCGGGCACTTGCACCGGACGTCCAAGCGTTTCAAGGTAGCGAATCCGCAAACTTTCGCCGACGTTGCGCATCTGCCGCCCGGCGTTGTTGAAGTAATACTCGCGCTGGACATCGTAGCCGACGGCTTCGAGGACGCGCGCCATCGTGTCGCCGATCACGCCGCCTCGGCTGCGCCCAATCGTGATCGGTCCGCTTGGATTGGCGCTGACGAACTCGACCTGCGCCCGCTTGCCCGCTCCGATGTCGAGGCGGTACAACGCATCACCTTCGCCGATGATCGCGTCGGTTTGCTGCTTGAGCCAGTCGTGGCTGAGGTGAAAGTTGATGTATCCCGGCGCGGCGACTTCCGCGCGGTCGATGAAGTCGGCAGCGGGCAGACGAGCCGCGACGCGCCGCGCGATTTCGAACGGGTTCATGCGGGCGACCTTCGACAGCGGCATGACGGCGACATTGTAGTCGCCCTGATCGGCGCGCTTCGAAGGGCGGACTTCGACCGGCGGCACTTCAAATTCCGGCAGATCACCGCCGGCTTGCGCGGCTTGGAGCGCTTCAGTGACGAGGCGGGCGATTTCATTCGGCAGCAGTTTCAAGAGATTGCGTCCTTGCTCAAGAGCGAAACGAATTGACGAGCATTCTATTCTCCAGCGCCGCGCTTGACAAGGTGCGCCAGTTCGATCACGCCGTCAGATGCGATCGGGGCGAACGCGCCGCAGTTCGGACAGCGCCAGCCGCCGCCGCTTTCCATCATTAACGCCTTATCGCACACGGGGCAGCGCAGGACTTCGGCGAGCGGTCGCGCTAAGGTCGGCAGTGAGTCGCCCTTCTTATACGCCCAGACGCGGTCGTAATCGACCTGCCAGTCCTGAATCTCGACCTGTCCAATGCCCATTGACTGGAGCTTCCGGGCGATTTCGTCATCCGTCCAGATCTTGCCCGGCATCGTCCGTGTGCGGACGCGGTTGGTGATGAGCAGCAATCCGCCGGGGCGCGTCACACGGATCAATTCGCGGAGCACGGCGTCGGGCTGTTCCATGAATTCGAGGGCTTCGAGGCAGGTGACGAGATCGAAGGTGTTATCGGCGAAGGGCACATGTTCGGCGGGACAGCCGAGCAGCGTTACGCGCGAATCGTCGAGTTTGGTGGCGGCTTGGCGCAGCATCCGGCGGCTGAGGTCGAGCGCGATCACCCGCCCCTGAAAGTGAGCGTGCTGGAGCAGCGCCAGCGGCAGTCGTCCCGTGCCGGTCGCCGCGTCGAGCACCAGCGGCTGTTTGATCGGCGCGAGCCGTTCCATGATCGGCTGCGCCAGAAACATGTGATCGTATTCTTTTCGGAAGTGTTTGATGTCGTCGTAGCGCCCGGCGTACAGG
>JAEVZT010000267.1 GCA_023392115.1 Chloroflexota bacterium | reverse complement strand
CAAGACGCTGGCAGAGACCGTTGCCGCGCGTGTGAGCGTCGTCATGCTTCAGGGTGCCGACGTCATCCCGCTCAATATCATCGGTTAGACACCGAAGTACAGCTTAAGAAATGAACCTCACTCCGTTCAGCCGCAGCGAAACGGGGTGAGGTTCGTTGTTTCTAGCGGTTAATCGCAGCGGCACATGGCATATAAGTAAGCACTGTGCGCCCTATTTCTTGTCGCCGAACAAGCCCCCGAGCATCCCCTTTGCCTTATTGACTGCATCGTCCGCGCCGGCTGCGGGTGACTGCCCACTAAGTATTCCATCAATCTGTCCCGCGATGGGGGCGGGCAGCTTGTCCTTGAGGAAACCGATCACAATCTCGACAGCTTGACGCGCCGTCGATTCGGGCAGCCCCAGTTTTTGCGAAAGCATCGTCACAAGCTCGTTCATCAGCTTACTCCTTTAAGGAACATAGTCTTACAAAAACCATTATACCATGTCTTAGTCATCCATGCCGATGACCTGAATCTTGTCGCTCTTGATGACCGGGTTGTAACGCCCGATGAACAGCCAGAAGCTGAAATTGAGAATGACTGCCACAACCAGCGCGATCCAACCCTCGATATGGACATCGCGATACCAGATGTATCGCCTGATCAGCTCGCCGATGAGCAGCATGATAATGGCGACGAACGTGCGCCGCTTTGGTTCGCTGCGCTGGACGACCAGCAGCATCGCGCCGATAAACACCGTCAGTAAAATGAACGTCCCGACCTGCATAGCTCTCTCTCTTGTACGAATGCCACCTTATTGTACACGTGCCGGCGGTGGTGGGTTAGGTGCGTGTTGCCGAATCTTCCTGCGCGCCCGATGTTCGAGTATAATCTGCCTAGAGAATTCAGGAGCTTAGTGCATGATTGACATTCGCGTGTCCACCCAAGACCACGTGACTCTCGTTGAAGCGAACGGACGCGTGGACAGCATGAACGCGGGCGAATTGGGCGCGGCGCTGTCGTCCGCTATCGACGCTGGAAGCACACAAATCGTCCTCGATCTTTCGCAGGTATCTTACATGAGCAGCGCCGGCTTGCGCGAATTGGTATCGGCGTTCAAGAAAGTCCGGCGCGTCAGCGGCGATCTGCGAATCGCGCAGCCGTCGACGCGTGTGCAGGAAGTGCTTGAAATGGCGGGGCTCGATACCATCTTTCAGATTTACCCGACGCAGATCGACGCTGTTGGCAGTTATTAATCGCCCTGTCGCGAAGGGTGCAGCATGACGGTGCAGGAGCGTCAACTACGGATCGCAGGCGTTCTGGAAGCGGTGTCGACGGCGTGTAATTTCATCATGGAAGAAGCGCGCCGCGCGGGGCTTGACGATCGCGCGATCCATCACTGCTACCTCGCGGTGGACGAAGCCTGCACCAACATCATCGAGCACGGCTACAACGACCACTGTGCCGACTGCGTCATCGACATCCACTGCCGGTGCGACGACGATAAGTTCATCATCTGCATTATTGACGACAGCCCCGCGTTTGATCCGCTGGCGTTCCCCGACCCCGATCCCAAGCTGCCGTTGAACCGTCGCGAGCCGGGCGGGTGGGGCATTTTCTTCATCAAGAAGCTGATGGATCAGGTGGTTTACCAGCACGAAAGCAGCCGCAACCGCCTCGTGATGGTCAAGCGCATCAAGACGCTCAAGGAAACGCTTGAGCACCCGAAGCCCGCCACAACCCACCCGATCCGCGTGCAGGAATTCAAGAACAACGTCTGGTTGATCGTGCCGAGTGGACGGCTCGACGCATTTCAGAGCAGCCACCTCGCCGTCGCCATCGCCGAACAGATCGACGCGGGACACAAGCGGCTGATTATCGACATGTCGGGCGTCGAGTCGATCTCGTCGACCGGCTTCAAGATGCTCGTCAGCGCGAGCAAACGCGCGCGCGACCTGAAAGGCGACCTCGTGCTGGCGGCGCTCAACCCGCGCGTGCGCGAAGTCCTCGAAATGATCGGCTTAGACCTCGTATTCGCCATTGCCGAAACTGTCGAAAAGGCGCTCAAACGCTTCCATATCAAGGGTGGCTAGCAGCGCGAGTTCGACCTGAAGGCACGCACCTTATTCATTGCACTTATGACCGGTTTTCCAGTAACGCGCACCGCACCCATCAGCCGCGCTGAATGGGTGTTCATCCTCGTCCTTCTGCTGTTTGCGGCTGGACTGCGTTTTGCGGGCATTGATTACGGGCAGCCCGACATGGCTGATTTCCCGACCGACGCCGGGCGCGGCTTCCTGCCGCTCGAAGCGCCGATCCACCCGGACGAGTATTTTTACGTCGCCATTCCCGTGGAAATGCGCGCGCGCAACAGACTCCACCCTGACTTCTTTGAAAACCCCTCGTTTCTGATCAACCTAAGTTTCATCGTCAATACGCTCACCGGAACCGGAGACGCGACCTACGAGCAGATCGCGGGACAGAATCAGCGCCAGTTCGCGCCATTTCCACTGTACGTGATGGGACGCGGTTTTTCGGCGCTCGGCGGCGTTCTCGCAGCTGCCGCCGTCTACGCAGCCGCGCGCCGCCTGACAGGACGGTACGGCGCCGCCGCGGCGGGGTTGCTGTGCGCCGTCTCACTGCCGATGGTGCAGCACGCGCATTATGCGACAACGTCAAGTCTGGCAGCGGGTTTTGCTGCCGCTGCCGTCTGGGCGAGTGTCAGCTCGCTGAGGCGCGCGCGCGATCGGCGAGGCGACACCCTGCTGCTGGCTGCCGGCGCTGCCGCTGGACTCGCGGCGGGCAATCGCTACAACGCGGCGGGCGTGGGGATCGTCGTCGCCGGCGCGGCACTGCTGAGCGTTATCCGCTGCCCGAAGCGCTGGCGCATGCCCGCTGTCAGCGTGCTGTTGATGGCGCTCGTGTTTCTCGCGACGACGCCGGGAATTCTCTTGGCTGCGCGAAAGTTTGTCGCCGACTTCACGTATATCTTCGGTTCGTATACCGCCGTGGGGGTGCCCGATCAGAATACGCCTTACGGGCTTCTCTATCAGATGCGCTATCTGGGGCTTGTCGCCGTCGGACTGCCCGGGTTGATCGTCGCCGTGACGGGGCTTGTATATCTGCTGTGGCATGGGTCGCGGCGCAGCCACAGCACGATACATTACAGGCGCTTCTGGAGCGGCGTGCTCCTGCTCTTGTTTTCGGTCGCCTATGCGTTGGTTGTTCTGCGCGCCGTGCGTCCTCGCCACAGCGACCAGCTCCTAGTCCCGTTCATTCCCGTCATCTGCCTGCTGGCTGGGGTTGGCGTGGGTTGGCTGCTGCCTCGTCTGCGAGCGCTCAGGTTCAGGCGGTTCGCGGGACTCACCGCCGCCGTCGCCCTCGTGCTGCTGGTCGCGCAGCCGCTGACATTCTCGCTGTCGTTCGTGCAGTGGATCGTGCAGCCGGACAGCCGGTATCTAATCCAGAACTGGATATACGATAACCTGCCGCCCGGAAGCCGGTTGTATCTTGTCGGCGCGTACAACGTGCCGCTCGATCCCCAACTCTACCCGTCAGCGCAGACGTTCGGCAGCGGGCAAGACCTGCCGCCGCTCGACACGCTGCGCGCGAGTGGCTTTGAATATCTCGTCTTCTCGGATGCGATTCTGCACGACGTCGCGCGGTCTTCTGAGCTTTCCAGTGCCGATTATCTGGCGCGCGATCAAGCCATGCTGGAGGCGCTGAACCAGCTTCCTGTCGTCGCGCGGGTGCAGCGCCCGCCGGTGGTGGGAAGTGACATCGCCATGCACACGGCGAGCGTCTGGCATCAGCCCGGCATCACCGTTTACTGTCTTGTCTGCACGGATACAGCCGGGTAAGGCAGCGCCGCCTAGCTGCCGGCTTCACGCCAGCTGTTGATATTGTCCAAATTGACTTCACCGAACGGCGGGCGAAATACCGCGCAGTCCTGAGCGGTGTCGGGCAGGTCGTTTCGCGGCGCGATCAGCGGCGTTTCCGGGCTAAAGTAGTTCCACGCGGCGCGCGAAATCCCTTCGATCAGCGGCCATGCCCGCAGGTAGCTAAAGAAGTCGGTATTCTCCCACACGAACACAGCGATGACATAGTTGCGACCATTCGGCGGGTAGACGATGCCCGCGTCGCCGTGAACGTTGTCGAGCCAGCCGTTCTTGTGCGAGATGCGCGCGTTTGCCGGAATGCCGCCCTGAAGCAGGCGCTCAAGATCGTTGGCGCTCATCAGCTCAAGCATCTGGCGGCACTCGTTCTGCGTGAACTCGCCATCCGTGTAGGCGGTCATCAAGCCCGAACCGTATTCGGCGCAGTCGTAGATCATACTGAACAGTGTGCCGAGGTCTTCGGTTGTCGTCTGGTTGAACGGATCAGCGCCGGTGTTGAAGTTCGGGTTGGGCGACGTGCGCGGCGCGGGGATCGAACCAAGTACCTGATCGCCGCCGAGGTACAGCGGCGCTGAAATGTAGGTGTTCCACGCGCCTAAGAACTGCGTCGTGTTGGTGACATCGGCGATTCCGGCGAACAGGTCGTTGCTGCCGATGATCTGCATGATCAGGTTCGACGAGCTGTTGTTGCTGCACAGGAGCGATTCCGCCATGAGATAGGCTTCTTCGTCGTTGGGCGCGAACAACAGGTTACGGAAGTAGTCGATCAGGATCGACACTTTTATCGTGCTGGCGGCGGAGAAGGCGACATCGCCGAGCAAGTTGACTTCCTCGCCGGTTTCCAAGTCCATGATGAAGACCGAAGCGACCGTTGACTGACCGTCGTAGACGAAGCCCTGCGAGTCGAGATAGGCGACGATCAAGTCGCGCAGGGCGTTGATATTGGTGTTGCGCCCATCGGTGCTGGTGACCGGGAGGGTGACATTCCGGTTGATCGGGTCGCGCAGGGCGGCGTCAATCAGCGGCAGCGCCGACTGCACGTCCATGACGTAGCCCGCGCTGCCGGGGCGGAACGTCAGCGTTTGCACGTCATAGCTGCCTTCGCCGGGCGGACGATCGTAACGCGCGGCGATGTCGTCGAGGATCTGTCGCAGCACCGCTTCCTGATAGTCGGCGACAAGCCCAACCGAGACGCGCCCCTCGTCTTGCTGTCCGGATAGGTAGCTGACGAAGCGCTGCCAGAACGCCGACTGTGATGTGCCGCCTTCGCGCGCCTGTGATAGCATGGCTTCGCGGTTGGTGCGGAAGCCGACCGACGCCGGGTCGAGCAGGATCGGGCTGTCAGCGTACCACAACGTCACCGGCTGCGCGTATGCCTGTTCGATGCGGTTCGCCGCCTCGACAGCCGACAGGTCACCGACCGGGATGCCCGCGACAACCACGTCGCTTGAAAAACGTTCGGACTGCTGGCTGAAGCGGACAAGCTCAAGGAGCAGAAGCCCAAGCGCCATCAGGAGAAATATCCATGAGATTACTGGAATCACGGGGAGCCGGCGTGTCTTGCGCCGCGTCCCCAAGCCGCTTAACGTAGTCATGAGTCCCTGTAAACACTCACTGCTTGCTGTATTGCCTGACGGTGAAACAAACGAATGGCGGGGAGTTGATCCGGGTCACACCAGCGGTAATCGAGCAGTTCACCGCTCAGCGCGCCGACATCGCCGTTCGCCCGGCATAAGTAGGCGAGATCGAGGTGCGTCGTGTGCGGTCGTTCCATTGCGACGATGCGCGTTACCACCGCGTTCAACTGGAGTTCCTCGTGCAGTTCGCGCACGAGGGTTTCGTCAGGTTGTTCGCCGCGTTCAACCCAGCCGCCGGGCAGCCCCCACGGCGTGTACGGGTGAAAAACGTGCTCAACGAGCAGGACTTCGCCCGCCGCGTTAAAGACCACGCCGACAACGCCGATCGAGAAGCGCGGGCGCGTAAAACGCCAGAGCGTCTGCGCGCCTTGCATCGCCCAAGGAAATTTCCGAACGACCGCAGCGATGCCGTATTTGAACGACTGTTTCGTCATAGGCATATCAGTTTAGCTGACGGGCTTGGCAACGTCAACACAGCACCGCCGCGTCGCAGGGGAATCGTAGCGCGGGCTGCGGGTAGGAAAACGTGCTGTGCAAGGGTGTTAACCATAAAGGCGCGAAAAAGTGATTGTGCTATACTGAGATAACGCGCGTCGATCTCTCAGCAAGGTCTAACACCTTGTCACAGACAGCAGTCGATTTCACCAACTTATTCATCAGAGCGCCGGGCGACTTGATCTACTATCTCGTCGTAATCGCTTTGAGTCAAGCCGGGTTCTTCATGGCGCTTGGGCTGCGGCTGCGCTACCCGATGGCGCGCGCGCCGCGCCAGTATACATTGGCGCTGCTTGGCGTTGTCATCGCGTGGGCGGCGCTGCTGCTGGGCGCGCTCTATTCGATTGTCAGCGGGCAGCCTGCCGATTCTGTCCTGCCGCCGATGGAGCGAGCGGTACAGGTGATCGCCATTCTGCTGTTGAGCTGGGTGTTTCTGACCGCCGATCATGATCGCTGGGGGCGCGCGCCGAACACGATTCTCCTCGCCCTGCTCGCTCTGGTCGTCATCGGCTGGGTCATCACCGGGCTTGATTGGGCGAGCATCTACGCCCGCAGTGACTTCAACCTGAGCAGCTATGGCGTCGCGTGGACGTTCGTCGCGGCTGTCGTGGCGGTGTTCGGCTTACTACTGACCGTCGCCTATTTCCGCACGGTCATCGACGCGCCGCTGAAAGTCGTATTCTTCGCCCTGCTGCTGATTGGGCATGTCGGCACGCTGGCGCAGACGGCGCAGGGGAACATCATCGGCGACTACGCCGGGCTGATCCGGTTGTCGTTCGTCGGCGCGCTGCTGCTCGTACCGACGTTGATTTTCCGCGTGATCCTCGCTCAGTATGAACTGGAGCTTGCGAGAGCCGATGCCGCGCAGCAGACGGCGCTGGCGACGCGGGCTGAACCGGGTGAGGGCGGGGCGACGGTTGCCGAGCGCGAGTCGGTGCAGTTGATGCGCGCGTTGGGCATGATGCTGGAGAAGGTGACGCTCGACACCATCCCCGAACGGATCGTCACCTCGAGCCTGACGGTGCTGCGCGCGGACATTGGCGCGCTGGTGCGCGTCCAGAGCGCGAATTACGCCGATATCATATGGGGACAGGACAAGGTGCTCAGCCGGACGATTGGCGGCTTGTCGATCAATCTCGATGATCAGCCGACGCTCGTGAATGCCATCGAGCGGCGGCTTCAGCGCCCGCTGTACCCCGATCGCAACGTCGAAGAACTCCACGATCTCTACACCCGTCTGGATGTTGAACCGGTCGGTCCGACGTATTTCCAGCCGCTGGTGAGCGAACGAGAACTGCTTGGCGTGCTCGTGATCGGTCTACCGTATTCCGGGCGTGAGCTGAGCCATCAGGAAGCCGAACTGCTCAAGGGGATCGGCATTATCGCGGCGAATTTGCTGGCGCTGAGCGACGCGGCGGCAGCTGCCGCACGGTCGAGCACCCCGGCGGCGTTCCCTGACCTGCCGGAAGGCGAGCGCGGCGCGTTGATCGCGCAGGAGCTTGACGCGGCGCGGCGGCAGATTGCTGACCTGTCGCGGCAGGTCACTCAGCTTCAGCTTGAACTTGACGACGAACGGACGCGCGTCGCGACGGAGATCGGCGACACTGAAGAAGGCAAAACGATCTCACAGCGCATCGCCGCGCTCAACGAGGAACATCAGCAGCTTGTCGAGGATCGCGACCGGCTGGCGATTCGCCTCCGTGAAGCGGAAACAGCGCTCGTCGGTGCAGTGGCGACCGACAACGAGACGATGTTCAGCAGCATGATTGACACGCTGCGCCACGAACGGGACGAATTGATGGCTCAGCGCGACCGGTTGCAGGAACAGCTTTCTGAGCTGCGACGCGGCGCGCCGATTCCGGCGACCGTCGAGGACATGCTCGACGCCATGCGCGAGGAAAAAGACCATCTGGAAGGCGAGCGCGATCGCCTGCAAAGCAAGCTGACCGACATCGAAACGCAGTTGGATGCGCTTGGCATTCAGGGCGGGACGGCTGGCTTGGGTCAGCTCGTCGCGCAGTTGTTCGAGCAGCGGTCGGCGCTTCAGGCGAAGAACGAGGCGTTCAAGCGCGAGCGGGACGCGCTCTTGCAGGAACGGGCGCAGCTTGAGGACGCCATTCAGCGCGAAGCCGAGCGCGAAAAGCGGCTCGAAACCCTTCAAACCGAGATCCAGCATCTGGCTTCTGACCGCGAAGCCGTGACCAAGCAGCGCGATCGCCTGCGCGCCGACTACGACGAGCAGCTTGCGCGTCAGGAAGCGGTGAAGGAGCAGTACGCGCGCCTGATGGCGGAAATGACCGGCTTTGAGCAGGAGCTGATCGAGGCGCACGAGGAACGCCGTCTGCTGCGCGAGCAGGTGAAGCAGGTTGCCGACGAGCGCAGCAGTCTGATGAAAGAGCGCGACAGCCTGCGCGCGCGCTTACAGGCGCTTGAGGTCGAGCGCGACCAGCTTGTCGGGCGCGTCGAAGGCGACCGCGAGCGTTTGGGGCAGCTTGGCGTCGAAGGCGTCGGCTCTCTGACGCGCATGGTCGAGGACTTGTCGGCACAGCGCAGCGAACTTGAGCGCCAGTTGAACGAGATGCACGACGCGCTCGCCGCCGCCGACGACAGGTTTGAAGTCTTGCAGCTTCGCGCCAAGACGCAGAACACGCCGCCCGCGTCTCGCCCGGATAACCCGGAACTGATCCTCGGCATGGTGCAGGAACTGCGCACGCCGATGACTTCGATCGTGGGCTACGTCGAACTGCTGCTCAACGAGTCGGCGGGCATCCTCGGTGAAATGCAGCGTAAGTTCCTACAGCGCGTTTCGGCGAATGTCACCCGCCTAACGTCGATGCTCGAAGACCTGACGCGAATTACGTCGCTCGACGCGGGACATATCACGCTTACGCCAGAGCGGGTGGACGTGATCGAAGTGATCGAAGACGCGATCACCGCCGCGAGCAATCAACTGCGAGAGAAGGGGCTGACCGTCCATCTCGACCTCGCCGACGACCTGCCGCTGGCGCGCGGCGACCGCGACGCCGTCAGCCAGATCGTCGGGCAGCTTCTGACGAACGCTTACCTCGCATCGCCTCCCGCCAGTGAAATCTTTGTCACGGCGCGTCAAGAGCTGCGGCAGCCATATGGTAGGAGCGAAGCTGCGACAGGGCAGGTGCACATCTCGATTGAAGATCGCGGCGGCGGCATTGCTCCCGAGGATCAGTCGCGCGTCTTCGCCCGTAAGTACAAGGCGGAAAATCCGCTGATTCAAGGCTTGGGCGATACAGGCGTTGGCTTGGCGATCGCCCGTGCGCTCGTCGAAGCGCAGGGCGGCGAAATCTGGCTGGAGAGCAAACCGGGTGTTGGCAGCACCTTTCACTTCACGCTGCCGGTTGAGCTTGAAGCCGAGGCGGAACGCTAAATGAGGCGGAATTATAGCAATGAACTCGTCGTCGCGGTCATCGCCATCGCCATGATTGCGTTCGCCGTGATCTTTGCCCTCGTCCTGTCAAATGTGAATGCGCCGCCTTCTACCGCGCTCGTTAGCACGGGGACAGCCACCGGCGCTGACGCGACCGATCCCCCGCTGCCGATCTCACCGACGAGTGAGTCAACCCCGTCGGCGACCTCTATCCTCACCGCCGGGACACGCGCGCCGACGACTGCACCAACGATTGAGGCGCAGATCTTCACGCTCCAACCGACCGAAGCCGCTACAAACACGGCTGCGCCGACCCTTACGGTGACTACCTCTCCGACCGCCGTTGAGGCGACGGAAGCGGCGACGCAGGTGGCGCTGGTTGTCGAGGAGACTGAAACGCCAACATCCACGC
>JAEVZT010000249.1 GCA_023392115.1 Chloroflexota bacterium | reverse complement strand
GTCGGCAGCGGCTCGATCGCGTTTTCAGTGCCGTACTTGGCTTGCAGCTCGTTCAGCGGACCGTAGTCGAGCGCGCGCATGACGCACGCCGACACGCAGTACGGAGCGTTGCCTTCTGCCAGTTCATCTTCGCAGAAGTTGCACTTGGTCATGACGCCGGCTTCCGCGTTGTATTGAGGCGCGCCGTAGGGGCATGCCCATTCGCAGTAGCGGCAGCCGATGCACTTCGACTCGTCAATCATGACGATGCCGTCTTCGCGCTTGGTCATCGCGCCGGTCGGGCAGACTTCCACGCAGATCGCCTTTTCACAGTGATTGCAGGAAACCGAAACCGCATAGGCGTAGATGTTGTTGGGCAGCTTGCGGGTCGGATCATCCGGGTCTTGCACCCAGCTTCCGCCGCCGTATTCGGTCACGCGCCGCCAGTTGATGCCGACGGGCAGTTGGTGTTTGGATTTGCAGGCGACAACGCAGGCTTTGCAGCCGTTGCACGCGCTGGCATCGAAGTAGAAAGCCATTTGCTCAGTCATATCTTACCCCTCCTTGATAGCAACTCTTGGGTTCCAAGCGACGTCCGGCTCAAGGTTGATCGAGCCTTCGTATTTCTCGATCTTGACGATGCAGGTGTTCCAGCCCTGATGCCCCTGTCCGGTCGCGATAGCACCATTCAGGGTATTCGTCGCGCCTGCGATGTCGATGCCGGTCGCTTCGTCGATTTCCGCCCAAGCACCTTCGCCCAGAGCAACCACGCCGGGCATGATGCGCTCACTCACGAAGAGGTGGCGCAGCACCGTACCATGCGGGCTGCTGACCTTGACAACGTCGCCGGTCTTCAGACCCAATTCTTGCGCGTCGACCGAGTTCATCCAGAAATCCTGCGGGAACAGCTCACGCAGCCACGGCACGCTGTCGAGCATCGAGTGCGAACGCCGGCGGTAGTGGAAGGTGAACAACTGGAACGGGTACTCGCCCTTGACCTTGTTTTCCCAGTCGGCGAACGTGTCTTCGTAGCCTTCCTGCGGCTTGTTGTACGTCGGAATCGGCTGGATTTCGGTGAAGCCGGAGTTCTTGACGAAATCAACAATGGTCTGGCAGTAGATTTCCAGCTTGCCGCTTGGCGTGTCGAGCGGGTTGGCTTCCGGGTCTTCGCGGAACGCCTTGAGCGCGATGTAACCGAGATTGTCGTCCATCGAACGCGGGATTGAGTAGACGCCGTTGTCCTTCATTTCCTGCAGCGTGATGCGCCCGGTTTGCGGTTCACCCTCGACGCCCAGCTCGGCGATGTCGGCAGCCGTGATCGTCAGCAGCGGTTCGGTGTCGACGCCGTTGGCTTTCTTGACCGTCGCCCCCTTGAGCTGGTTGAACACCTGCTGCTTGAGCGGCACGGGGCTGATGACTGCCGGGTCAAAACCGAGTTTCTTACCGAGTTCGGCGGCAATCCAATCGTCGTCCTTCGCTTCAAACAGCGGCTCGACAACCTGACGCGCCCAGATGAGATGTTCGCGGTTGCCCTTGACAAAACCGGCGCGTTCCCTCTGTGTTGTCACAGGGAGCACGACGTCCGAATACTTGGCGTTGGTGTTGAGGTTGAAGTTGGTCGTCAGCACGAATTCGACTTCACGGTGTGCCGCGATACCCTTCGTCATGCCGACTTTCTGGTTCAGCCCCGATCCGCCGTCGTGAATGATCATCTGGATGTTGATCGGGCGCTTGTCCTGATAACCAGCCGTGTATTCCTTGTTTAGGATCGCGTCCCACAGCTCGTTATTGTTGATCTTGATGTTGATCGTCTCAGCTTCGATGCGCGGCACGCCGCCACCACCCGCCCGGACGAGCGCCGGTCCGCCATTGGCAGTGTATTCCCAGCAGCTGACGCCGGTCATACGTCCAGACTGACCGATGTGACCGGTCATCGCGCCGAGGGTCATGAAGACCTGCGGCCACGAGTCGGTGTTGTTGGTGCGGGCAGGTGCCCACGCCGTCAGCAGAGCGACGCGCTTGGTCATGGCGATTTCACGCGCCAGCGCGCGGATCGTGTTCGGGTGGACGCCGCAGATTGCCGCCGCCCATTCGGGGGTCTTGGCTTCGCCGTCCAGCTCGCCGAGGACGTAATCCTTGAAGTTCAGATCAGGATCAGCGCCTTCGGGCATGTGTTCGCGGTCAAAACCAACCGTGCAGCGGTTGAGGAAGTCCCAGTCGATCAGCGGGTTTGTCTCAGGATCATCTTCGGTCAGCAGGGTGTGCGCCATGCCGAGCGCCAGCGCATGATCCGTGCCGGGGCGAACCGGAACCCACTCGTCGCCCAAAATCATCGCCGAGTCATTGTAGAAGGGGTCGAGGAAAATGAACTTCGCGCCAGCCTTCTTGGCTTCGCGGTAGAACGACATCGAGTTGCCCTGCGCGCTCCACGCCGGGTTGCCGCCCCAAATGACGATCAACTGGCTGTTGCGCAGATCCATGCGATCGTTGTGGCTGGTGACGCTCAGACCGTCGCCGATGCCGGTCATCGGACCGGTGTAGTACCATGTGCCCCAAGAGGTCGTGCCCCATGTGCCGACCGCGCCGCCGAACAGCGACAGCGGGCGCGACATGAAAGAACCAACTTCGAGGATACCTTCGTTGCCGTAGGCTTCCTTGATACGCTGAAGCTCGCTGGCGACGATGTCAAGCGCCTCGTCCCAGCTAATTCGCACCCATTCGTCACGACCGCGCAGTTCCTTGCGACCGCCGCCGGGCGCCCAGTTCTTGCGCTTCATGGGATACTTGATCCGGTCAGCGCCGAAGATTTGCTGCTGCTGCGAACGACCACGCGCGCAACCGCGAATTTGCGGATGATCGGGCGAGTCCGGGTGCGTGTCGTCGGTTTTGACGCGCTGGACGACACCATCGACGACCTGCGCCTTGAGGACGCAGCGCTGACCACCGCAGTTGTGCCAGCACGCCGCCGTGATCCATTCCCCCTCACTACTGCTTGCCCCACTGGTCGAAGCCTGAATTTCGTCCAAGCCGAAAGTCAGTCCGGAAGCGACCGCCGCCGTCCCACCGAGGACGCTGCTCCACTTCAAAAAGCTTCGACGCGAGAGGACAGCTTCGTTTAAGGTTTGGGCGAGGGATTTTTCATCACTCATACGATGTTTCTCCTTGAGTTCTCTGCCAAAGTGCTCGAAGAAGCACAATTTGCTGAACTAAACCTGTCTTCAATAGACATAGTCTCCTGACAAAGCGACCTACCATCAGGATACGCTTTCTCGTGCTTCCCGGTATCCTTCGAGGGAGTAATCCACTATCACCCGATTGGGTGATTTTCCTCACAAACAAAACAACCGGAGCGTTTTGCTCCGGCTGAAGTGAGCGAAATCAGTTGTGCGTAAAGGGGTTCGTTAACGCTTGAGGCGCGGGTCAAGCGCGTCGCGCAAGCCGTCGCCGAGGAAGTTGAAGCTCATCACCGTGACCATGATCGCCAGACCGGGGAAAATCGCCATCCACACTGACTGCCGGAAGTAGCCGCGCCCTTCGGAAAGCATCCGCCCCCAGCTTGGATCGGGTGGCTGCGTGCCCAAGCCGAAGAAGCTCAACGAGGCTTCCGCCAAAATAGCGAAGGCGAGGCTCAGCGACGTTTCGACGATGATCGGCGACAGGATGTTAGGGAGAATATGGCGACCAAGGATTCGGCGGTCGTCTGACCCGAGCGCGCGCGCCGCGACGATGAACTCGTCGTTGCGCACAGACAGGACTGCCGCGCGGGCGATGCGCGCGAAAATTGGGATGTAAACCACGCCGATGGCGATCATCGCGTTGCCGACGCCCTTGCCGAGCGCCGCCATGATCGCGATCGCCAGCAGGATTGCCGGGAAGGCGTAGAGGATGTCCATGCCG
>JAEVZT010000180.1 GCA_023392115.1 Chloroflexota bacterium | reverse complement strand
CGATCGGCGCGAACATGATCCTCGCCTACGCCGGCGGAGTCGTCGCCGCGGAGACGCTTCCCCTGTCGCCGTTCCGGCTGTTCACCTGCATCCGCGTGACCGACTCGCTCGCCGACGGCTTCTCGTACTTCTACGCCGAAGTCCGGCGGCTCAAGGCGCTGCTTGACGCGCTTGACGCACCGCACCCGTACCCGCTGTTCTTCCTGATCGACGAGATTTTCAGGGGGACGAACAACCGCGAGCGGCTGATCGGCAGCATCGCCTACGCGCGCGCGCTGGTCGGGACTGACGATCAGCCAAAACACGGCATGGGCGTCGTTTCGACACACGATCTTGAACTGACCCGCTTGGGCGGCGAACGCGTTCACAACTACCACTTCGCCGACCGGGTTGAAGCGGGGTATATGGCGTTCGACTACCGTCTGCATGACGGACCTTCCGCCACCACCAACGCCCTGCGCATCATGGCGATCGAAGGGCTGCCGCTGCCCGACAACGTGACGCAGGACGAGGGTGGCGGTTGAGCCGTTTCTACCCAATCAAACCGGACACTTGCGCGCGGTGATGGCGATCAAGTCGCCCGCCTCGTCGCTGCCGAGCGCGGGATAGAAGCAGACATCACAAAAGCCCGCGCCGGCGAGCAGATCGCGGTAGTCGCCGTCGGTGTACGCCTGCATGCTCGACGTGCAGCGAGTAACGTCACCTGTCAGCGCATCGACGATGTAATAGCGTTCGGTCGCGACGGCGGCATCTGCGTCCCAGAAGTTTTCCATCAGACACAGGTGCGGGCGCTCAGAGAACAACCCGCTCACCGCGCTGTACCATGACGACGGGCTGCGACCAATGCGTTCGACCACCGCGGACGGGTGCGGTTCGAGCAGTAAGTATCCGTCCTCGTTTAGCGCGGCATTGGCTTTCTTCAGGATCAACTCGGCGTCGTCCCGGCGAAAAACATTGAACTCGCCGTACAGGAACATGGCGAGCGCGTAACCGCTGCCGTAGTCGACCGCGCGAACGTCACCCTCGATGTACGTGCAGTCCAGCCGATCGTGTGCCGCCCGTTCGCGCGCGTACTCAATTGAGGCAGGAGAGAAATCGACCCCGGTACATGGATATCCACGCGCGGCGAAGCGCTGGGCGTACAAGCCGGGTCCACAGCCGAGGTCGAGGATCTTCACGCCGCTTTCGGGCAGCAGCGCCCGCTGAATCCACTGCACCTGCTGGTCGATAACAGCATAGCGGCGGCTGGCAGCGTCATGGTGCTGCGACAGGTGCTCGCGCAGCATTCGGCGGCTGAAATCGGGATCGTTCCACGGGATCTTCTCGCCTTCCGCCCACGGGATCGGCGCCGGCTGTCGTTTGACAAGGTCGAGCAGGTTCATGAGCATCCCTCTCTGCTGGCATGGTGTCAGCTTGTGATGATGCTCGACAACCCTGCTCGACGCGACTGATCTTTATCCCGCGATCCTACGATTAATGTCTAGATCGACGTGTCGGGGTGATGCAGGTCGGGCGTGAAGCCGATCCGGTCAAGCTGGAGCGCGAAATCGTCCCACGTCGCCGGTTCTGTCCAGACGAGGGTCACGCTTCGCGTCGGCTGGTGCAGGTCGACGCTGATCACCCCGTTGACCTGCTGAAGCGTGTTCTCAATCAACTGCATGTCTTCGGGGGTCATGCTTGGAATTTGAAATGTCTTCGATCGCTGCATAACGACGCTCCTTTCACCATTACAGACAGTATATCATACCCTATCCGTCGATTGAGGTGAAAGGGGGTTAAGCGAGTGCGATGTCGATTTCCGCCTTGACCGCTTTGTCGGTTTCCCGCGCCCACAGGTTGGACAGGGACGAGCGCGCGTCTCCGTCAGCGATGCGATACAATGCCCAGACGGCATGACCGCGCACGATCGGCGCGGGGTCGTCGAGCAGACGCGTCAGCGCGGGGACGGCGACATCCGATCCCCAGTTACCCGCCGCGACGCAGGCATTGCGCACCAGCCGGTCGCGCCCGATCCGCTTGATCGGCGATCCGGCGTAGCGGGCGCGGAATGTCACATCGTCAAGCGCCAGCAGATCGAGCAGCGGCGGCGCCGCGCGGTCGGCGTCCGCCGGATGAAAGTCGGTTTCGCAAGTCGGCGTCGAAAAACGTTGGAACGGGCACACATCCTGACACACGTCGCAGCCGTAGACCCAGTTCCCCATCAACGGGCGCAACTCTCGGTCGATCCAGCCCTTGTACTCGATCGTCAGGTAGCTGATGCAGCGGCGCGCGTCGAGCACGTGCGGGCGCGGAAAGGCGTTCGTCGGACAGGCGCGCAGGCAGCGCGTGCAGCCGCCGCACATCGTCGCCCGCCCCGGCTGGTCATATTCATCGAACTCGATGTCGCTCAACAGCTCGCCGAGAAAAAAGAAGCTGCCCCGGCGCGGGTGGATCAGCATCGTGTTCTTGCCGACGAAGCCCAAACCCGCTTGTTGCGCGTGACTCCGTTCGAGGATCGCGCCGGTATCGACGTAGACGCGGTGCGACAACGCCCGCCCGCTCTCAACGGCGAGCCATTCCGCCAGCGCTTCGAGGCGCGGCGTCATCAGGTCGTGATAATCCATGCCCCACGCATACGAGGCGATCCGCCCGCGCGCCGAATCGGCGAGCAGCGTGTCGGGCACGTCGGCGCGGTAATCCAGCCCGACAACGATCAGCGAGCGGACGCCGGGCAGAATCCCGTTCAGATCGCGCCGCCGCGCCTGCCGGTCGGGACGCGCCATGTAACCCATCTCGCCGTGCATGCCGGCGTCGATCCAGCGGAAATAGGCGTCGAGCGTCGGCGACGGCTCGGCGGGCGTGATGCCGACGAGGTTGAAGCCGAGTTCAAGCGCCTTTGCTTTCAGTCGTTGAGCGGGAAAAGCCATCAGAGTAGAGGTTTCAGTCAGGCTGCGGCGGGTCTGCGATCTCGAACTTGCAGACAGTCGGCTCAACCTCACCCCGTTTCGCTTCGCTCAACCGCCCTTCTCCCTAAGCGAAGCGACGAGAGGGGCAGCGCGATCGCAGGTTGCGCGGGGTGAGGTTCGCCTTTTGCCGCCAGTCTAGCACAGGCAAGACGAAGTTTACAGTCGATAGTTTACAGTTCACCGTAAGCACTGCGATGCATTTAATGTAAACTGTTCACTGTGAACTGTTCACCGCAATAGGATAAAGACTCATGTCCCAAGACCCGAAGGCGCACAGCCAGCAGCGCTTCAGCCAGTTTGCGCGCGGCTACGTCACCAGCGACACCCATTCGCAGGGCTTCGACCTCGATCGGCTGCTCGAACTGGCGCAGCCGCAGCCCGAGTGGCACGTGCTCGACGTAGCGACCGGCGGCGGGCATACCGCGCTCAAGTTCGCGCCGCACGTCAAGCGCGTCGTCGCCAGCGATTACGCCCCAACGATGTTGGCGGAAGCGCGGGCGTTCATTGAAAGTAAGGGCGTGACCAACGTCGAGTTCGCCGAAGCCGACGCCGAAAACCTGCCGTTCGAGGACGCGCAGTTCGACCTCGTCACCTGCCGGATCGCGGCGCACCACTTCCCCGACCCGTACCGATTCGTCGTCGAGTCGGCGCGCGTCCTCAAGCCGGGCGGTAGGCTGATCGTGCAGGATCACCTGCTGCCGGACGACGACCGCGCCGCCGCTTACATCGAGTCATTCGAACGCCTGCGCGACCCGAGCCATCACCGCGCCTTCAACCGCTACGAGTGGCAGGGCATGTTCCTCGACGCCGGGCTGACGGTCGAGCACTGGGAACAGCTCAATCGCAGCGCCAAGATGCTGCCGTGGGCGGAGCGTCAAGGCTGCTCGCCGGAAGTGATCGAGCACCTGCACGTGATGATGGTGCAAGCGCCGCAAGCCGTCGCCGAGTTTTACAACATGCGCTGCGTCGGGACGGCAGACTCCGAATTCGACCACGTCTACATCATGATCGTCGGGCAAAAACCGGCGTAGGTAACATCTATCCCTCGCGCAGCAGCACCGATTCGAGCGCGTCCGCGCCCCGTTCCGCCCCGCCGAGTGCGTGTAGATCGGCGGCGAAGGCACGGGCGTTTTCAAGGACGCGCTCGTCGTTCGCCAGCGCCCTGACGCCCTCAAACAGCATCCCCTGTTTAACCTCGTGCGCCGTCAGGCTGATGCCGACCTTCGCCTGCGCCACACGCCGCGCTTGCCCGCGCTGATCGGCGGCGTGCGGGACGACGACCTGCGGAACGCCGTGAATCAGCGCGGCGTGAGTCGTGCCCATGCCGCCGTGATGGATGATCAAGCGCGCGCGCGGCAGGACGTGGGCGAAGCTGACCCAGTTGAGCAGGCGCGTCGACTTCGGCAGCGCCGCCTTGAGCTTCGCCTTGTCTTCCGGCGCGATCGGACTCCAGCCGATGACGACGATCGGGATCAATCCGGCGCGGGCTGCCGCCTGTGCCGCCCAGCTAAAGAAGCCGAGATCGCCGGCGAACGTCGTCCCGAGCGTGATCAGCGCCAGCGGCGCTTCTGGCGGGATGTCAAGCAGCCAGTTCGGCGGCAGATCATCGGGCGGCGCGGGCGTCCCGCCGACGAACAGCGTTTGCGGCAGCAGATTATCCTCGTCGGCGGAATACCATTCCCTATTGAAATAGCTGACGTGCAGGTATGGGCTGAGGACGGACGGCGTCGCGCCTGTCGCGAAGTTGACGCCACGCAACCCGAAACGCTCGAACAGCCGGTCAAGCCTGTCCTGACTCTCGCGTCCCAGCGTCTTTTGCACCGGGAACAAGAAATCTTCGTTGAGCACTCGGTAGGCAGGCCAGCCGCAAACCGCCAGCGGCACGTCGAGCGCTTCCGCCGCCAGCGCCGCCGCCGTCAGGAATGGATCGGTCACGATCGCGTCGGGCTTGCCGACCTCATCCGCCAGTTCGATCAGTGCCTCAACCGCCTCGCCAACCAGCGGTTCGCTCAACCATGTGTCGAGCGCGCGCCGGTAGCGCAGCATCACCGCTTCCTGTGGCGGGATGGTCGACAAATCAGGCGCGGGCGGCGGGGGCCACAGCCAGCCCGTCCGCCGGATCGGCGCGAACGGGACGCCTGCCGCCGTCACCGCGCCGGCGATCCCGTTTTCGCTCACCCACGTGATCGTGTGCCCGCGCGCTTGAAGCGCCTGCGCGGTCTTGAGAAAGCCGCCCCAGTCGAGGTGACTGAACAGCGGCGCGGAGGTAAACCAGAATTTTGCCATGTCGATTCGTGAACTGCCTTCTCGTTGATGTGCTGCCATTGTCCGCGGAAGCGCGCCCCCGCACAGTGACAAAGGTTGGATGCTCAGGAGATATTAACTTGAGGATGCCCACCGCCGCTGCTATATTC
>JAEVZT010000152.1 GCA_023392115.1 Chloroflexota bacterium | reverse complement strand
CGCCGCCGCTCGCAGCAGCGCGTGTTCAAAGTACAGCGTACGCCGCGTGTCCGGGATTGTCGACGGACGCAGCGTCTTGTTCATGGCGTAGGCGTCGATGTCGTTGTCGCTTGCGTCAAGCGGCAGCCAGTTACGGACGGCGTCTCTGCCAGCCGCGTCGAGCGCGGCGCGGGCGCTGTGTCCCAAGCCGATATCGGTGCGGATGCTGGTTGTCGTGTACCCGTCGAGCGACGCCGACAGCGTGCTGACCGCGCTGCCGATGTCAACTGCCAGCACGCCGCCGCGCGCCGTCTTGCCGAGATATTCGACGATCGTCTGGTAGCTTTGCGCCGTCGGCGTGACGCCGCGCAGGCTCATGCCGGCGATCGTGTCAAAACCCAAGCCGCGCCGCTCGGCGAAGGCGTTATACGCTTGGGCAAGCTGCTGCTGCGTCGGTTCGAGCAGTTCAACTTCCTGCGTCGGGCGGACGTTGTCGGCAATGAACAGCGTCGTGATCCTGTCGAAATACGCCTGCATATCGGGGATTAGATCGCTGTTTCCGGCATAGAGGACGCTCGGCTTGCTGCCTTTCGGCATCAGCCGGACGGCGATTCTAGCGATACGCGCCAGATCGAGCACCGGCTGGTATGCGCCGCCTTCCATGCCGCCGGTGATGAAAATCAGGTCGGGGCGCGCCAGCGTGATCGCGTTGAGCTGCTCGGCGGGCGGGCGCTCGTCGGCGAGGCTTATCGTGTCAACAATCTCAACGTAAGTCCCGGCTGCGGCGCGGATGCCGCTGGCGACGCTCATGTCGGGCGTCAAGCCGATCAGGATCGTCCGCAGCGGTCGCCCGATGCTCGCCGTCGCCAGAAACAGGTCAACGCCGCTGCGATCGGGCTGCTCCGGCGTGATGATCTGCGCGTCCTGCGCGATCAAACGGCGTCCGGCGACGGCGCTGAGGTGGGTCACGACGCGCGTGAAGCCCGCCCCGACATCGCCGTGCGGGAAACCGGCGGTCGTACGTTCCTGCGCCTGCGCGACGAGCGAATAGACGCCGTCGACGAGGTCGATCAAACTGGCGCGGGTGTGGATGTTGCCGAAGTCGACGGCGAGGATTGACGTAGAGCGCGAAATCGACATGGCTTACCCCCCACCGATGCGCGAGAGCAGGAAGGCGATCCGCTCGCTGAAGATAACCAGTCCGGACAGGATCGCTCCGCCGTAGAGCGCGCCGAGCGTGATGACGATGAACCCCTGTCCGACCGCGCCGAACGTCCGCACGAGCAGTCCGCGCCGAACGCTGCCGTCGGGGGCGCGGCGCGCGAGGTACTGAAAATAGATCAGCGTACAGACGACGCCCAAGACGAGGATGAAGCCGTTGAGCGCGTCGATTCCCGGCGAGGCGGCTGTCGCGTTCGCCAGCGGCAGCAGCGTGCCGCTGATCGCGCCGACGAGGGCGACGGCTGTTCCGATGCCGATGATGAACGCCAGCGCGAGGCTGCCGAGCCGGTTCGCGCCGCGCGTCATGCGGAGCAAAAGCAGCCCGCCGAGGATCAGCGGAATGACGCCGAGGATCGACATGCCGGTGTCACCCGAAGTCAAGGTGAGGCGAAACCACGGCAGCAGCACGCTCTCGACGGTGATCATGGTGATGAAGCCTGCCGCCAGCCCGACGAAGACGTAAACCGCCAGCCGGTAGAGCAGGTTGTCGCCGAGCAGATAGCTGAAGACCATCAGCGTCAAGATGAAACCGATCCACAGACCGATCTGGTCAGACATCAGCGGGCGCGTCTCCTGCGAAAGATGCTGCGAATGATATTAATTCCCGCGCCGAGCGCGATCACCGACGCCGAGACGATGATCCCGAGCGTCATGGCGTACCAGCGTTCGTCCCGGTAGGCGAGGGTATACATCGGCGGTGTTCCCGACGCGCCAGCGAGTCCCGGCAGCGGCGTCGCCGACGCTTCTGGTTCGGCGGTCGCTTCGGTGGTTGGTTCGCGGGTCGGCGCTGGCGTCCGCGTCGGGCGCGGCGTGTCCGTCGCGCCGGGTGATGGCGTCATGTCGGGATCGAGCACCTGTCCCGGCGGCTTGGCGAAGCGTTTGCGGTCCGACAACTGGGCTTGTTCGACGCGGAGCAGCGGCGCTGAAATCCAGCCTTCCTGCCCGTCGTCAAGGCGCACGTTGAGCCAGTCGCCCGCCGCGTTTTCGCCGAGGACGATCACGCGCGTGCCGGGGGCGACGGTGGTTACGACGCGGTTGCCCGTCCCGGGTCCGCTGCGCATATTGACCGAGGTATCGGCGACGACGACGGCGAACGTCTGCTCGACGGGCGGTTCGGTCGCTTCCGGCGTGCTTTCAGCCGTGGCTTCGGGCGCGATGACCGGCTCGTCGTCCTCAGGCTCGACGGGCGCGCGGCGCGTCGGCGGGGGCGGCGTCGGGATGTCGGCGCGTTCGACGGCGTCGACCGATGCCAGCAGGGTGTTATAGGTGTAGGCGTCGCGGTAGCCGACGAGCAGCCCTTGGAAGCCGGGCACAGCCGGCGACAGCCGCGCGTTGAGGTACGGTTCGACAAGCGGCGCGGCGGCATAGCCGACGGCGGCGATCATCGGCGCGTCCGCCAGCGGCGCGATCTGCTCGGCGTAGGCGCGCAGATCGTCGGCGCTTTCGGCGACGACGGCGATCAGCGCGAAGTCCTGCATCGAGCTGACGTTCACGCCCGTGAGCTGTCCCTGAATGTCGGATAGGAGCAGTCGGGCGGTGTCCTGACTGAAGGCGCGCAAGCCGATGACGCTTCCCGGCAGGTAGCGGACGACATAATAGTCGGCGTTTGCCGCTAACGGCTGTTCCGCGCCGACGCGCGCTAGGAATGCGCTGTCGGCGTTGATCGACGCGATCAAGTTGGTCGAGCGCAGCAGCCCGATCGGGTTGCCGCTGATGATCAGCGGGCGCGCGCCGCGCATGAGGATGTGCCGCAGCAGATCGTCGGTCATGCCGTCAAGTTCCGCCGCGCCGGTCGAGCCGTATTCGACTCCGACCAGCACCAGATCGCCCGGTTGAAGCGCTTCGACGCGCTCAAAGGCAGCTGCTTGAGCGCTGCCGACGCTGAACTGCTGCGGCGGCAGGCTGCCGAGACGCAGATCGTCGACGAAGAACGGCAGAACGACCGCCAGCGCGACGACTGCCGTAATCAGCAGACGTTCCAGCGGGATGACCACGCGGCGGCGGGCACGGCGGCGAGCCGCAGGTTTCGCTGCCTTGGCGGCGTCGGCTTGTTCGGCATCGCGCAGCCCGCTGATGTCGTCGAGTTCCGACGGGTAGGCGGTATCGTAGGTCGCGTCGATCGCTGACGGCTTTGGCGGCGGCGTGGAGTCGATGGCGAGCACCGCCTTGAGCAGATCGACCTTGCGCGATTGTTCCGGCGTCAGCGCCAGCGATTGGACGAGCGACGGATTCCCGGACTGGATCGGGGCGGGGGTCAGCGCCGGAGCAATACCCGGCAGCACTTTCGCCAGCGGATCGGCGTCGTCGGGGCTGGTTTCTGTCGCCGGGCTGTGCTCGCCGCGTTCGCGCAGCTTGCGCAGCCGGTCGGACAGATCATCCGCCGACCGTTCGTCCTTGAGCTTGCGCACCATCGCCGCCGCCGACACTTCACCGACCGATGTCTCGCTCAACCAGTCAAGCTGTGCCGGGGCGATGTCGGCGTCTTCGGGCAGATCGCGGATGCCGGGTTCCCTGTCGAGCAGCGGTTCATTGAGCAGATCGTCGAGATTGACATTTGTCGGGTCGAGCAGGCGGGCGGTATTTGGCTTGAGGTTCGGTGGCTCCGTCTGAAGCGACGCCAGATAGCCCTCAATATCCTCGAACGCCGGGGTTTCCGGGTTAGCTTCAATCTCGTTGGCTTCCATCGCGTCGTACACCGGGAGCGTGTCGAAGTC
>JAEVZT010000061.1 GCA_023392115.1 Chloroflexota bacterium | reverse complement strand
GTGTACGTGTATCGCCCTGACGGGGTTCAGCAGCCGACAGCCGCGCTGCTCTACATCCACGGCGGCGGTTTTATGATCGGCTCGGCGCGTTCCGCGCATGCGACTTGTGCCGGCCTCGCGGATGATCTGGGCATAGTCGTCGCCAACGTCGACTATTGCCTCGCGCCTGAAGTGCCTTTCCCCGGAGCGCTTGACGACTGCTACGCCGCCCTAAAGTGGATGAAGCAGCAGGCGGCTAGCCTGCACATTGACCCCGAGCGCATCGCCGTCATGGGGGAGAGCGCCGGCGGTGGACTGGCAGCGGCGCTGGCACAGCTCGCCCACGATCGCGGTGAGGTCGAGCCTGCCTTTCAACTGCTGGCATATCCGATGCTCGACGACCGGACAGCGCTCATGCGCGATCACGAGGGGCGCGGCGAATTCCTGTGGACGCCGGGAGCGAACCGGCTGGGCTGGACATCGTATCTCGGACACGCGCCGATGTTGGACGCCGCGCCGGAGTATGCGTCACCCGCGCGCCGCGAAGATCTCGTCGGACTTGCACCCGCGTGGATCGGCGCGGGAACGCTCGATCTGCTTTACCCTGAGAGCAAGGCGTATGCCCGCCGTCTGAACGAGGCGGGCGTAGCATGTGAGTTCTACGAAGTCGATGGCGCGTATCACGGCTTTGACGGCATGAGCCCCGGCGCGTCCATCTCCAAAGCGTTCATCGCGCGGCGCAACGAAGCGCTCCGGCGCGGCTTGCGGCTGGCGTAAGCCGACGCAGCGCTCCCATGACCCACCGGAAAACGGTGGGTTCTTTTTGTGTGCCACAATTTGAGTGAAACTGCCCAAATCTTAAACGTTTCATCGCTGGGGTAATTGACAAGCGTCGCGCAAAATGAGTACAATTCATATTACGCGAACGTTCGCCTAGAGCGTCGATACTGTTATTCTTTTACCGAAAATGACCAAGAAAATTGTCCTTAAAGATGTCGCGCGAAAGGCAGGAGTCAGCTATCAAACTGTCTCGAAGGTGATTCGCAACCAGATTCAGGTTAGCCCGGAAGTGCGCGAGCGCGTTTATGCCGCCATCGAAGAGCTTGGCTACCTCCCGAACGCCGCCGCGCAGAACCTGCGGACGCGGGCGAGCCGCCTGATCGGGTATTCATGGCAGCAGGATCGCCAGTACCAGTTTAGTTCGGTACTTCAAGAGTTCCAGCACAGCGTCGTCGAAAGCGCCGAGGACCTCGGCTATCACGTCCTGCTTTTCCCCCAGCGACACAACCGCGATCTCAACACCATGTACGCCGAACACGTCCGCACCGGTCGGATTGACGGCTTCATCCTGTCGAGCGTCGAGTACAACGACCCGCGCATCCCGATCATAGAGGCGCTCGGCGTGCCCGCAGTCTGTTTCGGGCGCGCGGATGGCGACATGCCGCTGCCGTATGTGGACGTCGACGGGCGCGCCGGGATTGTCACCGCCGTTAATCACCTGATCGCGCAGGGACACCGGCGAATCGCTGTACTGGCGTGGCCCGAAACGTCGCGCGTTGGCAGCGAGCGGCTGGCAGGATACGTCGACGCGATGGCGGCAGCCGGTCTGGAGATCGACCCGCGATGGCTCGTACGCGGGGCTGGCGAAACCGATTACGGCTACACGGCAGCGCGTGAACTGCTCGCCCTGCCGGAGCAGCGCCGACCTACCGCGATCGTCACCCTGCTCGACGTGATCGCCATTGGTGCGATGCGGGCGGTTGAGGACTGCGGGCTGCGCGTCGGCTGTGATGTCGCCGTGACCGGCTTCGACGACATGCCGATCATCCAGTACTTGAAGCCGGGACTGACCTCGCTGCGCCAGCCGGTCTGGCAGGTCGGGCAGCGCGTCGTCGATCTCCTTGTCACGCTGCTGCAAGGCGAGACGCCGCCCGTACGGCACATCATGCTCAAGCCGGAATTGATCATCCGCGAGTCGAGTCAGGGCTTCGTGCCTGATGACGCCGCGCCGGCTTCCGGTCTTGCCGCCGGGCTTGATGAAGTGAACATGCGGTAGACGCGCCTAGTCCGTCGCCCGCCGTTTGTTCGAGGTGAAAACAACGAACGGTTAAAGGAGGTGGTTTATCGAAGCGATCAGCGATTTTTAACACCTTTGCAGCCTTGGGTACGGTTTACGTCTAACGTAAGGAGACGAAAATGAGAAAAAGCTGGTTGATCTTGCTCGCGGTCTTCCTGTTGGTCGGCGCGTTCGCGGCGCACGTCGCGGCGCAGGACGGTGGCGAACCGTCAGGCGTGGTGCGCGTCGGTACGTGGGACAGCGGCGATGGGCTTGTCCCGTGGAACGACGCGATCGCGGCGTTTGAAGCCGAGCACCCGAACATCGACATTCAGCTTGAAGCGGTGCCGCAGGAGTACGGGACGCGCCTTCTGGCGCAGTTCGCGTCCGGCGACGCGCCGGATATCTTCATGACCGGCGACGGCGACACTGCCAAGTTCCAAGCACTTGGCGCGATTGAGCCGCTCACGCCCTACATCACCGGCGAGAGTGGCATCGACACCGAAATCTTCTTCCCCGCTGTGCTCGAATTTGGTCAAGTTGGCGATGAGCTGTACTACATGACCAAGGACTACAGCCCGCTCGTCCTGTTCTACAACGTTGATCACTTTGAAGAGGCGGGCGTCGAGCTGCCGGCGGAAGGCTGGACGTGGGACGATTTCGTCAGCGCCGCCCAGCAGTTGACGATTGACGCCAACGGCAACAACGCGACCTCGCCCGACTTTGACCCCAACAACATTCAGCGCTGGGGCATCCAGCTGACCAACAGCTGGGGCGACTTCTACTGGCTGCGCGGCATGCTGCCCATCATATACTCGCACGGTGGTAGTGTAGTCTCTGAAGACGGCACGACGGCGACAGGCTACATGAACAGCCCGGAGACTGTCGCAGCGATTGAGAACTACATGGCGCTCTTCAATGACCTGAACGTCGCCATTGACCGCGACGAGTTCGCCGCCTTCGCCGGCACCGATTTGTTCCAGAGCGGACTCGTGTCGATGCTGTGGACGGGGCGCTGGCCGATCAGCGATTTCCAGAGCAATCCTGACCTGAACTTCGGCACCGTTGGTCTGCCTGCCGGTCCGGAAGGCAACGCCAACGTCCTGTGCTGGTCAGGTTTCGCCATGTACTCGGGTAGCGAGAACAAGGACGCGGCTTGTGAGTTCCTCAAATACATCTCCGCTGAAGAAGGCGCAGCCGAGTTCGGTGAGTACGCCCTGAGCGCCGTCGAGTCGGTTGTCGACGAACTAGGCTTGAGCGAAGACCCGCTGAACGCGCCGATCATCGCCGACCTCGAAAACGTCCAGCCGCTGCCGGAAGCCGCGAACCCGTTCTGGGCGGAGTGCGGTAACACCTTCTTTGTCCAGCAATTGGAGCGCGTCTTCCTCGAAGGCGTTTCGGTTCAGGAAGCGATGGATACGGCTGCGGAGCAGACAGACACCTGTCTGGCAGAAGCCGCAGAATAACAACCAACAGGCGGCGGTACGCTGCCCTCTGTTGGTGCTGAGTTTACTTGACCCCCTCCCCAACCC
>JAEVZT010000056.1 GCA_023392115.1 Chloroflexota bacterium | reverse complement strand
TGATCGGCGTCGTGTCGAGCAGGTTTTGCAGCGGTCCAACGACCTCCGGCGGCATCTCGTGATACTTGGTGATCCCCATCTCGGCATCCTTGTTGTTCACTTTGACGAGGATGCGCGCGCCGCTGTACGCCAGCAGCGCGAAGCCACGTTCCTCGATAAACGTGATCACGCGCCGCGCCAGCCGGGGATCGAGCGTCTGCTGGTGGATGACCTTGCCGTCGCCGTCGTAGGTGATCAGCCCTTGCAGGAAAATCCCCGGCGCTGTCAGTTCCAACTTCTTGACCATCGCCTGCACCGCGTTGCGCGTCTTGCCCGTCGCCAGCACGATCGTCACGCCCTGCGCCATCACCGCGCGCAGTACTTTTTCCATGCGCTCCGACATTTCGGCACTGCTGTTGAGCAGCGTGCCGTCCACGTCGAGAGCGATCAGCTTAATTTCCTTATGCTTGTCAGTCATGTTCTCGCTTTCGCAGTTTCCGCTTCTACACAATCCACACGCTGCTGTGGTCGCCGAGGTTCATCGTCAGCGTCCGGGGTTTCTCGTCCTTGCGCTGAATCGTCGCGCTGCGCCCGATCAGGCTGCCGTGCAGGCGCACGTCGAGGTCGCAGATCGTGCTCCGTTCGAGGACGATGCTGCGCTCGATCTCGCAGTTCGACACGCGCACGTCGTGGTAAATGCTGGTATACGGTCCGACGTAGCTGTTCTCGATCACCGTATTCTCGCCGATGATTGTCGGTCCGTGAATGACGCTGTTGATGATGCGCGCCCCGCGTTCGACGGTCACGCGCCGGTCGATCTGCGCGTTTTCAAGCACCGCGTCCGGCGCGACGCCCGGCACGATCTCGTCAAGGACGTAGCAGTTGGCTTCGAGCATGTCGCCCGGCTTGCCGGTGTCGATCCACCAGCCCTGATGAATGTGCGGCGCGACGTGGTAGCCGTGATCGATCAGCCACTGGATGGCGTCGGTGATCTCGTACTCGTTGCGCCACGACGGCTTGATGCTGTGGACGGCTTCGAAGATGTGCCGGTCGAACATGTAAATGCCGATCAGCGCCAGATTGCTCGGCGGCACGCGCGGCTTCTCGATCAACTGCTCGATCGAGCCGTCGTCGCGCAATTTGGCGACGCCGAACTGGGTCGGGTCGTCAACCGCCTTGAGCACAATCTGGCTGTTCCACTCGTTCAAATGCTGGCTGAAGTCGCGGATCAGCGTGCTGATCCCCCCCTGAATGACATTGTCGCCGAGGAACATGACGAACGGCTCATCGCCGAGGAAGTCCTGCGCCAGCATGACGGCGTGCGCCAACCCGTTCGGGTTTTCCTGCGGGATGTAGGTGACGTTGACGCCCCACTGGCCGCCGTCGCCGACTGCTTCGCGGATTTCGGGTCCCGTCTGCCCGATGATGATGCCAACGTCGGTCACGCCCGCCTCGCGGATCGTCTCGATGACGCGGATCAGGACAGGCTTGTTCGCAACCGGAATCAGCTGCTTGGCGCGCGTGTAGGTCAGGGGGTAGAGGCGCGTCCCCTTCCCGCCGCTGAGGATCAGTCCTTTCATCGAAATATCCTTGTCTATGCCTTCTAACCGCGCCCGGCGATCAAGCTGATAATCGTCACGATCGCCATCGCCAGCAGGAATATGAATACCAGCGCGCGCGTCATTTGCAAACCACCGGTCGCCGGCGGCAGCGCCTGTTTTGATGGCGGCGTCTGCGGCATATTCCGCCATGCTTCCTCTGACTCGGGATCGGGCGGCAGCGGATCACGCGGCATGAGGTTCGCTCCTGTAATCCTTTACGTTTCGCTCTCCGGCGTCACCGGCGTCAGCAGGCGATCGATGTACGGGCGGTTTTCCTTATCGGCGAGCACCAGAAGTGTATCATTCTCGTGCAAGACCGTGCCGCCGCTGGGGACAAAGAACTGCCTGTCGCGCCCGACGAGGATCACGAGGATACCGGCGGGCAGTTTAAGGCTGACGATCTGCTGCCCGACGATCGGCGCGCCCGGTGGGATGACCAGTTCCGCAAGATCGCTGCTGATGCTGCTGCCCTGCGTCACCATTTCAAGCGGCGCTTTCTGGCGGCGCGTCGACACGGTGCTGTGGACGCCGAGCAGCTTGGCGACCGGGACGATCGTCGTCCCCTGCACCAGCACTGACACGATGACGACGAAGAAGATGATGTTGAAGATCGCCCGCGACTCCGGGATGCCCGCCAAGAGCGGGAAGGTCGACAGAATGATCGGGGCGGCGCCGCGCAGCCCGACCCACGAGATCATCAGCTTTTCGCGCAGCGTGAACTGTGACCGTGCCAGCAAGATGAAGACCATCAGCGGGCGGGCGATGAACGTCAGAACACCGGCGATCAACAGACCCGGAGCGACATACTCGACAAGTTGAGACGGGAACACGAGCAGCCCGAGCGTCAGGAACATGAAGATCTGCATCAACCATGCCAACCCGTCGTGAAAACGGATCAGGCTGCGCTTGTGGATGAAGTCGGCGTTGCCGAGCACCAGCCCGGCGATGTAGACGGCGAGGAAGCCGTTGCCGCCGATCGTCGCCGTTATCGAGAAGATGAACAACGCGATGGCGATCGTGAAGACCGAGTAGAGCCCGTCATATTCGAGCCGAATCCGGTTGATCACGCCGGTCATCAGGCGTCCAAGCAGGTATCCGAGCGCAGCGCCGAGGATCAACTGCTGCAGGAAGGTGAGGATGAACTGACCGGCAGTGGTGCCGGGATTGGTGATCGCGCTGATGAAGCCAACCGTCAGCAGGATCGCCATCGGATCGTTGCTGCCGGATTCGAGTTCGAGCAGCGGTTCAAGCCTGCCACGCAGGTTGACGCCCGCCGAGCGAAGGATCGAGAACACGGCGGCGAAGTCGGTTGACGAGACGATCGACGCCAGCAGCAAACCTTCAAGCGGATTGAAGTTGAGGACAAAGACCGCGAAGACGCCGACGACTCCCGCCGTCATCAACACGCCGACGGTACTCGTGATCATGCCGGCTGCCAGCACCGGACGAAGCGATGCCCAGTCGGTGTCCAGCCCGCCCGAAAATAGGATGAATGCCAGCGCGATCGAGCCGATGGTCTGCGCAAGCCATGCGTTCTCGAAATAGATGCCGCCGATCCCTTCCGATCCCGCCAACATGCCGAGGAACAGGAACGCGATGAGCGCCGGAATGCCGAAGCGTCCCGAGACTTTGCTGGCGAAGATGCTGCCGAACAGCAGAGCTGCGCCCGCCAGCAGCAGGTGTTCAATCGGAATCTGTGTTGGCGGCATTGGCTAATAACTTCCCGTGTTTTCGCGCGGCGCGTTCGTCAGCGCCACGCCTAGAATGCGGACATGCACCCGTTCGAGCGCCTGTTTCGCCCGCGCCGCTTGATCGCGCCGGGTTGAGCCGACGCGCATCACCAGCACGACACCGTCGAGCTTCGCGCCGAGCAGCGCCGCGTCGGTCGCCGCGAGGATCGGCGGCGCGTCGAATAGGATGTAATGCGCCCGCGCGCGCAGCACGCCGATCACTTCGTTCAGCCGCTGGCTGCTGAGGACGTCGGACGGCACGGGCGGCAGCACGCCGCTTGGCAGCAGCGCCAGATTCTGCACGCCGGTTTCGACCAGTGGCGGGTTGGCGATGGCGGCATCTTCCAGCACCATCGTCGTCAAGCCGCGCTCGTTCGACACGCCCCAGATTTCATGCTGTGACGGGCGGCGCAGATCACTGTCGACGAGGATCGTCGTGTTGCCTGATTGGGCGAAGGTGACGGCGAGGTTCGCCAGCACCGTGCTTTTGTCTTCGCCGTGCGCCGCCGAGGTGACGAGCATCGTTTCGAGCGTGCGCTCGACGCTGCTGAACATCAGGTTGGTGCGCAGCGTGCGGAAGGCTTCGGCAGCGGGTGAACGGGGGTCGGTGAGGGTGATCAAGTTCGGGGTCGCCATGTCGGTTACTGCTCCATCTCCGGGATCATCGCCAGCACCGGCAGGTCGAGCGTGCGCTCGATGTCGTCGCGCCGGCGCACGATGGCGCTTTCAAGGTATTCGAGGACGAAGATCAGGATTGCGCCCAAGCCCAAGCCGACGATCGCCCCGGCGATCGTGTTGATCGGGATGTTCGGGCGGTTCAAGCTGTATTTCGGCTGGTCAACGGGTAGGGCGGTGATGCGGTGCTCCTGCGGCACGGTTTGATTTTCGCGGTTGCGGTACTGCACCAGCAGGTTGCCCCATTCGCGGGCGATGCGGTTGGCGAGCTCGCCGTCAGGCAGGTCGATGTCGATCTGGATCGTCAGCTGCTCGTTATTGGCGCTGATCGTCGCCGCGTCGAGGAGCTGCTGCGGCGTCATGT
>JAEVZT010000593.1 GCA_023392115.1 Chloroflexota bacterium | reverse complement strand
ACCGGATCGCCGGCGTCGCGCAGGTCGACGAAATTGACACCTTTGACGACGCGTCCATCCATAACGTCAAGGCAGGGAATGATTCGTTTCGCCAGCATGTCTCATATCCCTTCCGCCGCGTCGATTGCCTCGCGCAGCGTGAACCTGCCATCGTAGAGCGCCATGCCGACAACCGCCCCGGTAACGCCGCTGCTCGCCAGAGCGCGAATGTCGTCAAGCGTGCTGACGCCGCCGGAGGCGATTACCTGCAAGCCGGTTTCGCGTGCCAGCGCAGCCGTCGCGTCGACGTTCACGCCGCTCAACATGCCGTCGCGGCTGACGTCAGTGTAGAGTGCGTGCTGGACGCCGAGCGACGCCATCTCTTTGCCAAGCGCGACTGGCGACAGGTCGCTTGTCTGCTGCCAGCCGTGGGTCGCGATCTTGCCGTCACGGGCGTCGAGCGCGACACAGACCACGTCAGCGCCCCAACGCAGCACCGCTTCGGCGATCAGCTCCGGCTTCTGAATGGCGGCTGTGCCGATCACCACGCGCGACGCGCCCGCGTTCACCGCGCGCTTCAGGTCGTCGATGCCGCGCAGTCCGCCGCCAAACTGGACTTTAGCGCTAAACTTCGCGATTCGCTCTAGGATTTCGACGTTGTCATTGGTTTCGGCGAACGCGCCGTCGAGATTGACCATATGAATCCACTGCGCCCCTTGCTCGATCCACTGGAGCGCGGTCGAGGTCGCGTCTTCGCTGAAAACGGTCTGCTGGTTCGGATCGCCTTCGCGCAGACGCACGACCTTGCCGCCGCGCAGGTCAACTGCCGGATAGATGATCATGTTGTGTACTCCAGAAAGTTCGACAGTATTTGTAAGCCCGTTCGCTGGCTCTTTTCCGGGTGGAACTGGACGCCAAAGATGTTATCGCGCTCGACGGCGGCGCAGAACGGCGCACCGTAATTAACGGTGAGCAGTACATCGTCAGGGTTCGCCGGAACGCAGTAGTAGCTGTGGACGAAATAGGCGTGACTCTGCGGCTCGATACCCTTCAGCAGTGCGGATGGGCGTTCCGCTTGCAAGGTGTTCCAGCCCATGTGCGGCACTTTCAAGTTGGGACGGTCGGGAAAGCGCGTGACTCGCCCCGACAGCACGCCGAAGCCCTGATGATCGCCCATTTCGTCGCTTTGCTCGAAAAGGAACTGCATCCCGAGGCAGATGCCCAGATACGGGACTCCGGTGTTGATCGCGTCCTTGATCGGTTGGACGAGGTTTTGCTCGCGGAGCTTCTGCATTCCCGCGCCGAACGCGCCAACACCGGGAAGGATGATTTTCTCAGCGCCGCGTAGATCGTGCGCCGCGCGAACGACGCGCATACTTTCGACGCCGAGATAGTCGAGGGCGTGAAGCACGCTGCGTAAGTTGCCCGCTCCGTAATCGATAACTGCTAACATAGCGCACCCCGGAAAATAAAAACCCCGCGTGGTGCGGGGTTATTCGATCGCTTAGTCAACGACTGCAAAGGACGTGACGGCTCAAACCAGCACCGGACGGTGAGACGGTATGGTCGGATGCTGATGATGGTGGCGCGTCATGCGTTTACCCTGTGCGTGAGTCTTGTGCGAGTATAGCCACGTGGCGGGGAGTTGTCAATGTCCCGCGAACCGCTAGAATAAGCTGTGTATCCAGTGGAGAAGTCATTGTGATCGCTTTGTTGACCGATTTCGGCTTGACTGACATTTACGTCGGCGTGATGAAAGGCGTGATGCGGACAATACATCCGCAGGCGGAGTTCGTCGACATCACCCACGACATTCAACCGCAGAACGTCCGGCAGGCAGGCTTCGCCTTACTCAACAGCTACCGCTATTTCCCCGATGAAACCGTATTTCTCGTGGTTGTCGATCCGGGCGTAGGCAGCAGCCGCAAGCCGATCGCCGTGCAGACGGGCGGTTGCCTGTTCGTCGCGCCGGACAACGGCGTGCTTAGCTTTGTGCTGCACGAGATGCGCGACGCGGCGATCGTCGAACTGAATAACCCGACATATCAACTGGCGACTGTCAGCAGCACGTTTCACGGCAGGGACATCTTCGCACCGGCGGCGGCGCACCTGTCGAAAGGAGTGGCGCTGCGGGCGCTGGGTACGCCGCTGCTCGACGCGGCGATGCTTCCCGAACCCATTCTTGAGGTGAACGGCGAGCGGATCAGCGGCGAGGTCATGCACATCGACCGTTTCGGCAACGTGACAACCAGCATTGGCAGCCTGCGCTGGCAGTCGCCGGAGCGCCTAATGTTGAATGCGCGTTTTGGCGACTATGGCTCCATCGCAGTTCCCTCGCAAGAGGCGATGATCACGATCGGCGGGCAGGCGATTGCGTCGATTCGCCCAACCTTTGCCGAGGTGGATCGCGGGGAAGTGCTGGCGCTCGTCGAAAGCAGCGGCTATTTGGAAATCGCCGTCAATCAGGGGAACTGTGCCGAACGCCTTCACGTGTCGATCGGTGACCCGGTGGAATTGCAGATAGGATAAGGCTCATGCAGCAGTTTGTCATCGAAGGCGGGTATCCGCTGTCAGGCGAGGTCACGGTCAGCGGTAATAAGAACGCGGCGCTCAAGATGCTCGCGGCGTGCATCCTGACCGACGAGCCGGTGATCCTGCGCAATATGCCCAATATCCTCGACGCGCGTATGCTGATCGATATCATGCGCCTGCTCGGCGTCGAGATCGAATGGATTGGCGACGATACGCTCCGGGTTCACGCGCACACGATGATTTCGACGCGCGTTGACACGATGCTTGCCGGAAAGCTGCGGTCGAGCATCGTGCTTGCCGGTCCCATGCTGGCGCGCTGCGGTCGCGTTTACCTGCCGCTTCCCGGCGGTGACGCGATCGGCGAGCGGCGCTTGGACATGCACGTCGTCGCGCTGCGCAAGCTCGGTGCACAGATTGATTACGACGGGCGGGCATTCGACATGCGCGCCGACGGGCTGACAGGGGCGGACATTCTGCTCACGGAAGCGAGCGTAACGGCGACTGAAAACGCCGTCATGGCGGCAGTACTCGCGCGCGGCACAACGATCATCCGTAACGCGGCGAGCGAGCCGCACGTTCAAGACCTGTGCAACATGCTCGCCCGGCTTGGCGCGCGGATTGACGGCATTGGCTCAAACCGGCTGACGATTGAAGGCGTAGAACGGCTGCGCGGCGGCGAAGCCCGAATTGGCGCAGATTACATGGAAGTCGGCAGCTTCATCGGCGCGGCGGTCATGACCGGCGGCGAGATAACGATCAAGCAAGCCGACCCGCACTATCTTGATATGGTGGGGCTGGTGTTCGAGCGGTTGGGTGTGACGTGGGAAACGCGCGGCGAGGACATCTTCGTCCCTTCGTGCCAGACGCTGACGATTCAGCCCGACCTCGGCAACCGAATGCCCATCATCAAGGCGCAGCCATGGCCTGCCTTCCCACCGGACTTGATGAGCATCGCGCTGGTTGTGGCAACGCAAAGCGCGGGGGCGGTCTTGTTTCACGACTGGATGTACGAAAGCCGCTTCTTCTTCACCGACAAGTTGATGCGGATGGGCGCGCGGATCACGCTTTGCGACCCACACCGCGTACTTGTTCAGGGACCGACGGCGCTCAAAGGCGTGCCGTACATCTCCAGCCCCGACATCCGCGCGGGCATGGCGATGCTGCTCGCGGCGCTGGCGGCGAAGGGTGAGACGCGGATCGACAACATCCAGCAGATCGACAAAGGCTACGCGCACATCGACGACAAACTCACGCGGCTCGGCGCGCAGATCGTGCGCGTCAACGTCGGCGAACTGCCGGAAGAAATCACTCTGTAGCGACAGCGCGTCCGCGCACGCGGGCGTCGCCTTCGCGGCGGGTTTTGCCGAGCGCGTCGAGGTGGTCGAGCAGGGCGAGGGCATATTTGCGGCTCGTGCCGACTTGGTCGCGGACTGCCGCCACTGTCACCGAACCGTTAGCGTCGATCGCGGTGAGAACTCCGGCGACCATGTGATCGTAGACTTCACGGGACAGCACGACATCCGGCGCGAGCTGGACGATCTCGCCGAGGTCGATCAGCGCATGCAGCAGGTCTTCGCCGACCAGCCGCACCGCCTCGTCGTAAGACGGCGGCGTGTAGCTCTGCATCGCGGCGCGGAGAGTATTCGCTCGCGCTTCCTGCGTTGGAGTCAGCCGGATGGCGTGATCGGACAGGCGGAGCAGGGTGTTTTCCGCGATGATCTCGTGCTGCCGATCGAGCAGCGCGGTCAGCGTGGCGTTTTTCACGCCGATGCGGCTGCGCAGTTCCTCGCGCGGCATTCCCGGACGGAGCGGCTGCGCTGCGTGAAAGGCGCGCAGTTCGGCGAACATTCGCGCCTGCGTCCGCCCGAAGCTGTCTGCCGACAGCAGCAGACCACCAGTCAGTTCGACCAGCAGCCCTTGATTGAGCGCCTCGGCGATCGCCACTTCGAGCGCCTCTGCTGGCAAGTCGAGCTTATTTCGAAGCACGCCGCGTGCGACCGGCTCAAGTCCGGCGGCTGCTTGTGCCACGCGCATGGCAGGGGTTCCCATCATGCGCGTTTCGAGATCGTGGATAACACTCGGCTGAAATCTTCGCCAGCGCTTTTCAGGGTGTGGATTGACGACCACGCCGCCGCCGATCGTCTGCGCGGGTGAGGGGTAACGCAGGATGAAGCGATCGCCGTAGGCGAGCGCCAGCGGATCGTCGAGGCGCAGTTGAATCCAGCCCTCACCGCCGACGGGCAGGGTGTCGGCGTCAAGCACGCGAACGCGCGCCGTCGTTTCGGCTGCGCCGACGAAGAACTTGACCTCGGCATTATGTTTGAGTGGGCGGTCGATGTCGGACAGGTGGCGGAAACGGAGATCGACCAATGTTGTCGGGCGCACCAGCCCGGGAT
>JAEVZT010000579.1 GCA_023392115.1 Chloroflexota bacterium | reverse complement strand
GTTGATGAGCAACGCCGACTGCGGTTACATCGGCTTAACCGACACGGGCGTGATGCGCGTGGCGCGGGCTGTCGGCGCGTACAAGGACAAGGAGTCTGCGCCGGCGGGGATTGCGGCGCGGGCGCTGCGGCGTGAGCGCGCCGAGTTTGTCGACGACGTGCTGATCGACCCCGATCACGAGCCGGTTGTCGAGACGACGCAGGCGCAGATCGCTATTCCTCTGATCGCGCACAACAAGCTGATCGGCTTGCTCAACCTCGAAACTGACGACTCCGCCAAGTTCACAGAGGACGTGTTCGAGTTTGCCCAGCTTCTCGCGTCGCGCATTGCCGCCGCGATCGAGAACGCGCGCCTGTACTCGACGCTTCAGGCGAAGGTCGCCGAGCTGCAAGATCTGTACGAGCACATGAGCGCGCTTGAGCAGCTCAAAACCGACATGATCCGCATCGCCGCGCACGACATGCGCAGTCCGCTGGCGGTCATCTTCAGCTACGTCGAGATGCTGCGTGAAGACCTCGCGCCGCATATGGAAGAGCATCACACCGTCTATTTGAACGCTATCCAGCAGTCGGTGTCGCGCATCACGCGCATGTCGTCGGAAATCCTGACGCTTGAACGGGTGCAGGACAGCACATCCGTTCCCGATCAGCGCGTGTCGCTGGCGATGGTCGTCCAGCGCGTCGCCGACGAACACAGCAGCGAAATTCGCCAGAAGCAGCAGACGATCGGCGTCAGCCTGCCCGAGGAGTCGACGATCGTCCTCGGCGAGCCGACCGAATTGGTCGAAGCAGTCACCAACCTGTTGACCAATGCCATCAAGTACACGCCGGACGGCGGTCGCGTCGAAACCCGGCTGCGCGTCGAAGAGGACAGCGTGATCCTCGAAGTCGAAGACAACGGCTTTGGCATCCCCGACGAGGAACAGGCGCGCATCTTCGAGCCATTCCACCGCGTCAAGACGCGCGAAACGCGCCTGATCGACGGTACGGGGCTCGGGCTGTACCTCGTCCGCAAGATCGTCGAGCGACACGGCGGCACAACCCACTTCCGCAGCATCTACGGTCAGGGGAGCGTCTTCGGCTTCCGCCTGCCGCTCGCGCCGCAGGAAACACCGGTCGCCTGATAAGCCGCGCGGATCACTATTGCACATTTGTGCGGAAAAATGCTATATTTGAGGCGACTATCTGACTACCTCACGGGGATATTCGCCTATGTCTCACCGCGTGATCTCGCCTGAGATCGCCCGGCGTCTGGCTATCTATCGCCAGCGCCTTGCCGGCGAGCGACCCGCGCCGACTGCCGAAGGCATCCTTGACGTGGTGCGCGATCTCGGCTGTTTGCAGCTCGACCCGATCAGCGCCGTCGCCCGCAGTCACACACTCGTCACTTTCAGCCGCGTCGGCGTCTACCCTCTGCGCGAGCTTGACAAGCTGCTGTGGGAAGACCGCACCCTGTTCGAATACTGGGCACACGTCGCCTCGATCGTCCTGACCGAAGATTACCCGATTCACGGCGCGCGGATGCGCCAGTACGTGACCGATGATGGCGAATGGGCGCAGCGCGTCCGCGAATGGGTGGCGCTCAACCAGCCGCTGCACGACTATATCCTCAACGCCCTGCGCGAGAACGGGGCGATGCTCTCGCGTGAACTTGAAGCCGATGGACATCACCCGCAGGAATGGGTGTCGAGCGGTTGGACGTCGGGGCGCAACGTCAGCCGCATGCTCGATTACCTGTGGTCTTGCGGCGTGATCACGGTGGCGGGGCGCAAGGGCGGTCAAAAGGTGTGGGATCTGTCGGAACGCTTTTTCCCCGAATGGACGCCGCGCGACGAGCTGACGCCGCGCGAAGTGACGACGATCGCCGCGCAGAAGGCGCTGCGGGCGCTCGGCGTCGCTAAACCGCAGCACATCAAAGTCCACTACACGCGCGGGCGCTACCCGCACCTGACGGAAGTCCTCAACGAACTTGAAGCGGCGGGCACGATCGCGCGCGTGACGGTCAAGGGCAGTGACGGCGCGTGGTCGGGCGTGTGGTATGTCCACAGCGCCGATCTGCCGCTGATCGACAGGCTCGAAGCGGGTGAATGGCAGCCGCGCACGGTGCTGCTGTCGCCGTTTGACAACCTGATCTGCGACCGTGCGCGCACCGAGTTGATGTTCGACTTCAACTTCCGCATCGAAATCTATGTGCCGGCAGCCAAGCGGCAGTACGGCTACTACGTCCTGCCCATCCTGCACGGCGACCGCTTGATCGGCAGGATCGATCCGACCTATCAGCGCAAGACTGGGACACTGGCGATCAACGCCGTCTACGCCGAGGACAACGCGCCGAGCGATGATCAGACGGCGCGCGCCGTCCGCTGCGCGATCGAGGAACTGGCGACGTTCCTCGGCGCGAAACAGATCGACTATGGCGAACGCCTGCCCGACTTCTGGCGCAGGGGCTTGACCGCAAGTTAGACAGGAGAGAGTCATGCTCGCAGGAGATGTGCTTCAGCAGTTGGAGAGTGTCGGCAAAGAGCAGTACCGCAAGATATACGCGCGGCACGGCGTCAAGGGGGCGCAGTTCGGCGTCAGCACGGCGGACATCAAAGCGATTCAGAAGAAGATCAAGCGCGATCACGCGCTGGCGATCGAGCTGTGGGACTCGGGCAACTACGACGCGCGTGTATTGGCGACGCTGATCGCCGACCCGGCACAGGTGACAGGCGAGCTTGCCGACAGGTGGGTGCGCGATCTCGACAACTACACCCTGACCGGCTATGTTGCTGACCTGATCGCCAAGACGCCGATGATCCGCGAGAAGATGGAAGCGTGGATTCAAAGCGAAGAGGAATGGATCGGGCGCGCGGGCTGGACGCTGCTGGCGGTCATGGCGGCGGAAGACCAGAGCCTGCCCGACAGCTACTTCGAGCCGTATCTCGCCGACGCCGAAGGGCGGATTCACACCGCCAAAAACCGCATCCGCGACGCCATGAACAACGCGATCATCAACATCGGTTTGCGCAGCGAGGGGCTGCGCCAGAAAGCGTATGCAGCCGCCGAACGCATCGGCGAGATCGACGTTGATCACGGCGACACCGCCTGCGAGACACCCAACGCGATCGCGTACATCGAGAAGACCCTCGCCTACCGCGAGAAGAAAAAGCAGAAGGCGTAATGCCCTGAGAAGTCACGATTCGACGGTTCGCCAGTTTCGCGGACAATAGAGGGCGGAACATCGTTCCGCGTTCGGATTGTGGCTTGCGTAAGGGTTACCTATGTCTCGTACTTATGATGTGCTTTGTATCGGGCGCAGCTCGATCGATCTGTACTCGAACGACATTGGCGCGCCGTTCGAGGAAATTACCAGCTTCGCCGCGCTTGTCGGCGGCTGCCCGACGAATATCAGCGTCGGCACACGGCGGCTCGGCTTGCGCTCCGCTCTCCAAACCGGCTTGGGCGAAGACCGCGTCGGCGACTTCATCCTCAACTTCCTCAAGCGTGAGGGCGTCGACACGCGCTTCTCCGTCCGCAAGCCGGGACACAGGACGAGCGCCGTCCTGCTCGGCATTCAGCCGCCGGATACCTTCCCGCTCGTCTACTACCGCGACAACAACGCCGACATCGAGATCACGATCGACGATGTGATCGCCGCGCCGATCGCCGACGCGCGCCTGATCTTGATCAGCGGGACGGGGCTGACGCGCGAGCCGAGCCGCAGCGCGACGCAGCACGCCGCCGAAATTGCGATGGCTGCCGGGACGGAAGTCGTGCTCGACATCGACTACCGCCCTGACCAATGGCACGACGCGCGCGCGTTCGGCGTCCAAATTCGGCAGACGCTGCCGCTGGTCGATATCGCCATCGGCACGGAAGACGAGATCAAGGCGGCGACCAACCTCGACGATCCCGAAGCCGCCGTCAAGCGCCTGCTCGAAGGCGTGCGCAAAGCCGTCGT
>JAEVZT010000493.1 GCA_023392115.1 Chloroflexota bacterium | reverse complement strand
GGTGCGCGGCGACGGGATGCCCCTGCTCGCGTTCCTAAGCTCGCCGACGCCGACGGCAACGGCGACGTCGACGCTGACTCCATCCGACACGCCGACGGTCACGCCGACGCCAACCGCGTCTGATACGCCAGAACCGACGGCGACACTTACACCTTCCGACACGCCAACCGCGACGCTAACGCCAACATGGACGCTCACGCCGTCGGACACGCCGACCTCGACGCCGACCGCGACCATCACCGACACGCCGACGATTACGCCGACGCCGACAATCGACCTGACGGCGACGCTGATCGCGGCGACGCAGTTCTTTGAATTCCAAACGGCGACGATGGCGGTCTGCGATTTTGATTACGCAATCGCCGAGCAGCAGCCGGCGGATAATGCTTTTCACCCGGCGAACCAAGCCTATACGCGGACGATCACGCTCGTGAACACGGGCGAGTGCGCGTGGGAGCGCAATACCGCACTCTTCTTCGTACAGGGTGAAGACTTCGACGCGGGTCCGTATGTTTTCATCCGCCAGCGGGTGAATGTTGGCGAGGAAATTGAGCTTGTCTTCAGCGGGCGCACGCCACAGCGCGGCGGCGATTATTCCGGCACGTGGGAACTGCGGACGCCGGGGCAGCTCCTGATCGGCGAGCCGCTGACGATCAGCGTCAAGGTGTTTGAACAGGGGAGCGGAGGATGAATCGCCAAGCAGCATGGGGAATCGTCACCGAGTTTATCCAGTCTGACAGCCTGCGAAAGCACATGCTTGCGGTCGAATACGCCATGCATGCCTACGCGCGGCATTTTGGGGAAGATCCGGACTCGTGGGGACTGGTCGGCTTGCTCCATGACTTCGACTGGGAGATACACCCGACGCTTGATCAGCACCCGATGGATGGTGCGCCGATCCTGCGCCAGCGCGGCGTTGACGAGGAAGACGTGCGCACCATCTTGAGTCATGCTCCCCACGGCGAGCGTGTCACGATGCGCGACAAAGCGCTGCACGCGGTCGATGAACTCACAGGTTTGATCACGGCGGTGGCGCTCGTTCGCCCGAGCAAGGACATCCGCGAAGTCGAGGTCAAGTCAATTCGCAAGAAGTGGAAGGATAAAGCCTTCGCCGCGGGCGTGGACAGGCACGAAATTGAACTGGCGTGCGCCGCACTCGGCGTAGACCTGTGGGAGTTCCATGTCCCGCTGGTGCTCAAGGCGATGCAGGAACACGCGGAAGAACTTGGCTTAGCCGGGCAGGGCGGCTAGCGAGCCAAGCGCCAGCCGCCCCAAAATCCCTCACTCGTTTACCGCGTCACGCCTGCACCCGGATCGGCGTCCCAATATCGACAAAGTTATAGAACCATCCGGCTTCCGGCGTCGGCAGGTTGACGCAGCCGTGACTCATCGGCTGACCGAAGTTGTTGTGCCAGTATGTCCCGTGCAGCGCATAACCGGCATAGAAGTAGGCGACATACGGCACGTCGGGCAGGTAGTAACCGGGACCGGTCATCGTCTGGGCGCTGTACTTGCGCTGGATGCGGAAGTCGCCGCGTACCGTCGGCGTCGCCGGAAGTCCTGTCGACACGATAACGTTGCGGACAAGTACGCCGTTCTCGTAAGCATAGGCGCGCGAGTCGCTCAGGTCGATGATCACCTCACGACCGACACCGTGAACGGGCGCGGGCGCAGCCGGCACGTCGACGATTCCTGACACGCCCGCCAGCACGTTCGGAATGATTAGTTCTTCGCCGGCGACGATCCTGTCGCTGTCGAAGATGTTGTTCGCCTGCGCGATCGCCAGCCAACTGATGCCGTAACGCTGCCCAATCGACGCCAGATTCTCGCCACTCTGAACAACGTGGCGCAGGCTGTTCGGGTTGATGAGCAGGTTTTCGGCGGCGGCTTCAGCTTCTATGTCTTCTTCCGTCGGCGTCCCCTCAATCAACAGGCGCTGCCCGGCATAGATCAAGTTGGGGTTGGAGATGTCGTTCAGGCGGGCAAGCTGCTCGGCGCTGATGCCGTTCTCGCGCGCGATCTGTGCCAGATTTTGTCCCGCGCGCACCGTGTAATAGCGTGCTTCGACGTCTGGATCGGCGTTTGCTTCCGCATCGACCTCTGCCGCTTCTTCTTCAATATCAGCGCTCTCTTCTGCTTCCGGCGCGGCTTCCTCAGGTATGGCGTCCGCGGCGGCGATCACTTCATCTGCCGTCGGGATGACCAACTGCTGTCCGGCGAAAATCTGCCACGTGTTCGTGATTCCATTTGCCTGTGCCAGCGTCGGCACATCGACACCATAGATCAACGAGATGCGGAACAGGTTTTCGCCGGGCTGAACAGTATGCACGCTCTCTTGCGCGAATACCGGAACCGCGGCAAACAAGCATACCAATAGAAAGAGTAGAAGAAGATACGGGCGATGGGACATTGGGGCTAAGACTCCTTCAAATTCGCGTTTACACATTTCTTGGGAGTAATAATATGAGATTGAGAGCATTTTAGCACAGTTCTTACCGTGCGCGTGTTAATTGCTGCTAACGTCTTTTGAGGCTACAATTCAACTTTGCATTGAGATTTCTGAAGGTCAGTTCGCCACGATGCTTGCACGCGCATACCGTTTCACTGATAAATTCGGCGTTGTCATCATCAAACTCAGCGTGGCGCTGGTGGACGCGCTGCTCGACGGGCTGTTCGTACTTCGCCGGGCGGCGCTCGGTATCCTCATCGGGTTGGGGCGCGTTGTATGGTTTGTCCTCAAGCCGATTCTGGCGCTGCTCGCCGCCGTCGCAGCGCTGTTCGTTCGCGGCACCCGGACAGTGGGAGGGCGGACGGTACAGGCGGGCGGGACGGCAATGGCGCGCCGCGCCGCGCGGTCGCAGGTCACGACTGCCATTCCTGAAGACCCGCTGCGTGCTCAGAACCGCACGTTGAGCGGGCTAACCGTCGTGCTGCTTGCGGTGCTGCTCGGCGTCGTCTTGTGGGCGACGAACCCGGCTCGCACCGGCGGCGGGAATGCCCCAGCGCCCGGCGGCGATCTGCTGCTGTCGGCTGCCGGATCTGAACTCACGCCGACGCCCATCCTTCAGAATACGCCCGTGCCGACTACAACGTCGCTGCCTTCCGTGCTTGAAGTGCGCGGCAGTCTGGCTTACGTCGCCCGCGAGCGCGGGCAGACCGACATCTGGTCGGTGCCGATCGGCAGCCGCGCGCCGATCCGCCTGACGAACGATCCCGCCGACGAACGCGATCCCGCGTGGTCGCCAGACGGGCGGCGCTTGGCTTATGCGTCGCGGCAGGATGGCAACTGGGAGCTTTACATCTACGACATTCCATCGGGCGAAGCCATGCGCCTGACCTATGACCTGTCTTTTCAGGCAGCGCCATCGTGGAGTCCTGATGGGCAGTACCTCGTCTACGAGAGCTATCAGGGAAACAACCTCGACATCTACATCATGCGTGTCGACCCAGTCGAGTCGCCGATCCGCCTGCCCGGGAATTCCAGCGCCCCCGATTTCTCGCCGTCATGGTCGCCAGAAGGACGACAGATCGCTTTCGTTTCGTGGCGTGACGGCAATCAGGATATCTACGTCTTTTCGCTTGACGATCAAACCGTAACGAACATCACGCGGACGCCGACGCGCCATGAGGATCATCCCGTGTGGAGTCCCGACGGCAGCTTGATCGCTTACAGCGCGCTTGACGAGGGATTGGAAAAGGTGTTCGTCGTGCCGGTGAACGAGCCGAACGCGACGCCGCAGGTGATCGGTCGTGGGCGGGCTCCTGCGTGGTCGCCGGACGGGTCTAGCCTCGTCGCGGCGGTGGACTCGATTGACGGCACCCAGTTGGTGGTATCGCCGTTCAGCGGAGCAGGCGTAGGCACGGCGATCTTCTCGGTCGCCGCCGGTGCGTCCGACCCGACGTGGACGGTTGCACCGCTGCCGCAGTCGCTCGTCAACTCCGGCGGTTTGTCCTCGCCAGTCACGCAGTCGCTGTATATCGAACAGGAACAGCGCCTGAGCGGCGATCCACCATTCCGCCTGAACACGATCGGCGGGGTGATTGTCGAACAGCCGATCCTCAACGATCGCGTGAACGACTCGTTTATCGCCCTGCGCGAAGCAGCGGCGGAACACTCGGGCGCCGACTTCCTCGGTCGGCTTGACCATGCCTTCTGGAACATCACGCGACCGCGCAACGCCGGAGATGACCCGCGCAGCTGGTTGATGACCGGGCGTGCTTTTGCCATCCCGCGCAACGCGATCGCCGGTTTCCCCGCGCCAATCGAGGTTGTGCGTGAAGACTTAGGCGTGAATACGTACTGGCGTGTCTACGTGCGCGTGGCTGAAGACGCGCAGTCGGGGCAGCTTGGCGAACCGCTGCGACACATGCCATGGGACTTCACCAGCCGGACGCAAGGCGATGTCGAAGCATACAATCAGGGGGGGCGGCTCAAGTCGTCGATGCCGGAAGGCTACTACATTGACCTGACGCGGCTGGCACAAGATTACGACTGGGAACGCGCCGCCGCAGGCAGCGACTGGCGCGCGAACTCGAATACGATCAACTACTGGCTGTTCTACAAGCGCGACGGGCTGTCGTGGTATGAAGCCATGCGCGAGATTTACACCGAAGCGCAGCTTGGCGGATACGGCCCGACGGCGACGCCCGCACCGCCGGAACCCGAAGCGACTGAGGAGTCCTAGAAACGATGCAGCGCTCAGGGGGTGGTATCCCGCCGTTCTTGCTCGTGATGATCGCGCTGGTGGGATTCGGCGCGCTGTTGTGGTTAAACGCACGCCCGACGCCCGAACTCCGTGTCATCGTGCCGACGCAGGGCGAGCCGACGGAAGCGGTCAACGCATGGGAACTGATTCTGCAAGAAGGCTTCGGCAGCGACAGCACGCCGCTGCCGACCGTTGCCATCCCGACGGGCGAGTTCCTGCCGCCCACCGTTCCCGCCGTCGAGGGCAATACGACGCCGATCGCGGCGCTGGACGTGGCAGCCGATCAGGGCGCGGCGGACGTGTTCAGCGTGGGCGCGACGCCCACCCGACCGCTGCCGACCGTCGCACCAATCGAAACCGAGATACCGCTGACGGCGGTTGTTGTCGAACAGTCGCGCGACCAGTGGCAGCTGCCACCGCTGCTGCCGCCGCTGTCGCGCGATCCGTTCGGGCGCGACCACTACTACTTCATCCGTCCCGTCGACTCGAACGCGACCAACCGGGGGCTGTTTTACTACCCGTTCGGATCGGATGGTCCTGACAACGATCTTCGCATCCACAGCGGCATCGACATGCCGAACTCGATCGGGCAGACAGTGCGCGCGGGCGCAGACGGCTCGGTGACATGGGCGGGTCCCTCGTTCCAGAGCACGTCGAGCTACGGCAACGTCGTCGTGATCGAGCACGACTTCGGCTACAATGGGCAGCCGCTGTATACGCTCTACGCGCATCTGTCGGCGGTGTTGGTTGGCACAGGACAGCGCGTCAGCGCGGGCGACGCGATCGGCTTGGTCGGGAACACGGGGCGCGTCAGCGGACCACACGTGCATTTCGAAGTGCGACTGGGCGAAAACCGTTACGCCTCGACCTACAAC